>CALWKN010000166.1 GCA_944381265.1 uncultured Clostridia bacterium | reverse complement strand
GAGATCCACACGCGGATCCTGAAGGAGGACGTGCTGCGCGACTGGTACGAGCTCTACCCCGACCGCTTCCAGAACAAGACCAACGGCATCACGCAGAGGCGCTGGCTGGGCCTGTGCAACCCGGAGCTGACGGAGCTTCTCACCGAGTGCGTGGGCGGCAGGTTCCTGAAGGATCTGGACGCGCTGGCGGATCTAAACGACGTGATCACGGACGAGACCATCGACGCCTTTAACGCCATCAAGTACGAAAAGAAGCGCCAGCTCTGCGACTACATCGAAAAGCACGAGGGCATACGCCTCAGTCCGAACTTCGTCTTCGACGTCCAGGTCAAGCGCCTGCACGAGTACAAGCGCCAGCTGCTCAACGCCTTTGCGATCCTGGACATCTACCGCAAGCTCAAGGCGGGAGAGATCAAGAACTTCACGCCCACGGTCTTCCTCTTCGGCGCCAAGGCCGCGCCCGGCTACTTCCGCGCCAAGGGCATCATCAAGTACATCGGCGAAGTGGCCAAGCGCATCAACAACGACCCCGAGATGCAGGACAAGATGAAGGTCGTGTTCCTGTCCAACTACAACGTCTCCTACGCCGAGAAGATCCTGCCCGCGGCGGACATCTCCGAGCAGATCTCCACCGCCGGCACCGAGGCCTCCGGCACCAGCAACATGAAGCTGATGCTCAACGGCGCGGTGACGCTGGGCACCTACGACGGGGCCAACATCGAGATCGTCGAGCAGGCGGGCGAGGAGAACAACTACATCTTCGGCGCGCGCGTCGAGGAGATCAACGAGATGAAGGACAGCTACAACCCCAACGCCTACCTTGGGCAGGACGACAACCTGCGCGCCATCGTCGAGACGCTGATCGACGGCACGTTTGACGACGAGGGCACGGGGATGTTCAAGGAGCTGTACACGAGCCTGACCGAGGGCGCCTCCTGGCACAAGCCGGACAACTACTTCCTCATCTACGACGAGCCGGACTACGTCAAGACCAAGCTGCGCGCCATCGCCGACTACGCCGACCGCAGGGCCTTTGGCCTGAAGTGCCTGCGCAACATCGCCGGGGCGGGCAAGTTCTCCTCCGACCGCACGATCCAGCAGTACGCGGAGGAGCTGTGGAAGCTGTAAGGGGAACGAGAGGAACGCCCGCTGCGGCGGGGGGTCAAGAGGGGGACTCCCCCTCTTGACAATCTCCCCCCGAGAAGCGGAACGTTTCGCCTGACGGCGAAACGCCCCATGGAAGCGCGACGCGGCAAGCGCGTCGCAAGCGTTCACGCGGCTTCGCCGCGTGGGAAACGCGGGAAGGGCGGGTTCGCCGGCCCCCCGGGCGCGCTTCTGCGCCGCCCGGAGAGCGCGCGCAGAGCGCGGAAAGGACGCGGAGCCCGGGCCGGGGGCCCGGACTTTGCCGCTTATAAAGACAGACGATACGGAAGGAGTGGCCATATGGAACCCATGCGCACGCGCTTTTTGCCCAAGATGACCCATGACGAGGTCTGCGAGTACATAAAGCGCAACGACATCATCTACGTGCCCTTTGGCACGGTGGAGGTGCACGGCACCTTCCCCCTGGACGTGGAGACCACCACGCCCGAGGCCTTCGCCCTGCTCATGGCTGAGGAGACGGACGGTCTGGTGCTGGGCGGACTGCCCTATTTCTTCTGCGGCGCCAGCCCCATCAGCCCCGGCACCGTGCAGATGAGCGTGGAGCAGGGCCTTCCCTACCTCAAGGCCATCGCCCACTCGCTGCTCAACCAGGGCTTCCGGCGGCAGGTGTACCTGTCGCTGCACGGGCCGGCCTTCCTCACCGGCGGCGTGCTGGCGGTGGACTTCTTCGACGAGACGAAGTGCCCGATCGGCTATGTGGACCTGTGCAACGGCATCGAGTACGCCAGGGGCAAGGGCGTGGCCTTCTCGGACTACGACGACGTGTTCTTCGGCGCCTACGAGATACTGAACAAGAAGCAGGAGCTGGTGGTGGATCCGCGCATCGACGCCTCGCCCAAAGCGGGTTCGGAGACCGCCATCGACGACAGCGACGTCTTCCAGCGCTTTGCCCACCCCTCCGGCTCGGTCGGCTTCTACTTCGCCCGCCCGGAGGACCACGCCGGCATGACCGGGGCCAGCAAGACCGCCGAGGAGCGGGACGCGCGCTGCACCCGCGGCGCGGCGCTGATCCGCGACATCGTGCGCGCCATGGACATGCCCGCCTATGTGCGCGCGCTGCGCGAGCTGGACGAGCAGCACCAGAACACCATACTGCCGCGCTACGCCAACATACTGCCGCGCAATACCTACCCCAACCCGGGTTGGAAGTGAGCATGAAAGGCGCCGGACGCTTTTGTCCGGCGCTTTTTTTCGGCCGGCATCTGCCTGCGAAAGAGACGCCATGCGAGGAGGAGGGAAAACGCCCGCTGCGGCGGGGGTCAAGAGGGGGACTCCCCCTCTTGACAATCTCCCCCGGGAAGCGGACCGTTTCGCCTGACGGCGAAACGCCCCATGGAAGCGCGACGCGGCAAGCGCGTCGCAAGCGTTCACGCGGCTTCGCCGCGTGGGAAAACGCGAAGGGGCGGGGAAGCGTGAGCGGCGCTTTTTT
>CALWKN010000165.1 GCA_944381265.1 uncultured Clostridia bacterium | reverse complement strand
ATGATGGCCTTTTCCGTGGCCTCGGCCTTGTCCTTGTGGATCCAGGAGCACTGCTCGCGGATGTTGGCGATCTCCAGCATATAGGAGTTGAGCCCCGCGGCGGCGACGGTCTTGCGGAAGGTCGCCTCGTGCATGCGCGGCGAGCAGGAGCAGACGACCACGCCCGTGAGCTTGTGCTCCTTGATGGCGTCCTTGATCAGGTTCTGCCCGGACTCGGAGCACATGTACTGGTAATTGGTGGAGAAGACGACGCCGGGCTCGTGGCCGAGCGCTTCGGAGACCGCGTTCACATCCACGGTGGCGGCGATATTACTGCCGCACCAACATACAAATACGCCAATTCTCTGCATCTTGTCTCCTCCTCACTTGCTGTATTTGCGCATCGCAGTGACGATGGCCTGCTGGGGCAGGTCCTCATCCAGAAGCGCGGGAATGTCGTCCGGCGTAAGGTGGTTCTTCCCCGCCTGGCGGATGACCTGCAGCCGCACGGCCTCCACGATCTTGGCGGGCTCCACGCCGCGCGGACAGCGCTCCACACAGGCATAGCAGGAGAGGCACTTGTAGATGGACGGAGACTGCATCAGCTTGTCGATCTCGCCCTTTTCGACCATGTAGACGAACTGATGGGGATGGTACTCCATCTCATCGTAGGAGGGGCAGGTCGCCGAGCACTTGCCGCATCTCATGCACTTGAGCACGTTGACGCCGCTGGTGCGCAGGATCTGCTCCTTGTCGAATTTGCTCATCTTGGCTCTCCCTTCCATTATTCTTTGACGCCCAGCGCCTCGGCCAGCAGCTCCGTGAAGTAGGAGACCGGCAGGGCCTTCTCGGCGTTCTTCCTGAGGTTGTACTCGCACAGGGGGCAGGCGGTGATCAGCCGCTGCGCGCCCTGGTCGGCGGCGTTTGCCACCACCGCGCTGCTCTTCTTCTGCGCGATGGCGCGGTCCTCGAGCACCGCGTAGCCGCCGCAGCACTCGTTGCGGTTGGCGTAGAGCACGGGCTCGGCGCCGATGGCGCGGATGAAGTCCTCCAGGATCTTCGGGTTCTCGGGGTTGTCCATCTGCATGACCTTGCTCGGGCGCAGCAGCAGGCAGCCGTAGTAGGCGGCGATCTTCTGGCCCTTCAAGGGGTTCACGACCGCCTTCTTGAGCGCGTCAAAGCCCACGACGTCGCGCAGCAGCTCCAGGTAGTGGACGACGCGCGTCTCGCCCTTGTAGGGCTTGTCCAGCTGCATGTAGTTGTTGGCGTGCTGGGAGAACTCCTCGTCGTGCGCCATGGCGTCGTTGGCCTGCTTGAGCACGTTGTGGCAGGCGGAGCAGAGCGTCACCAGGTCCTGCCCGGCGTCCCGCGCCGCGGCAAGCGCCCGCACGGCGGCCAGCTTGCTGGCGATCTCGTCCTTCCCCATGGAGAAGGCGCCGCCGCAGCACTGCCACTCGCTCAGCTCCTCCAGGTGGATGCCCAGCTTTTCCGCGGAAAGGCGGGCGTAGCGGTCCAGGTCCTGCGCCTTGTTCTTCAGCGTACAGCCGGGATAGTAACTAAAGTTCATAGCTTTCCCTTCCCTTGACTTTCGTTTCAGTGCTTAGGCCATCTGCTCGGGATGGAAGACCTCGTCAAACTTCTCCGCCGTCAGGAACCCGAGCGCAACGCACGCCTCCTTGAGGGAGATGTTCTCCTTGTAGGCCTTCTTGGCGGTCTTGGCCGCGTTCTCATAGCCGATGTAGGGGTTGAGCGCGGTGACCAGCATGAGCGAGTTGTGGAGGTTGTGGTGCATCTTCTCGCGGTTGGCCTTGATGCCCACGGCGCAGTTGTCGTTGAAGGAGACGATGACCTCCGCAAGCAGGCGCGCGGACTGCAGGAAGTTGTAGATGCACACGGGCATAAAGACGTTGAGCTCGAAGTTGCCCTGGGAAGCCGCCATGCCGACGGCGACGTCATTGCCCATGACCTGCACCGCGACCATGGTCATGGCCTCGCACTGCGTGGGGTTGACCTTGCCGGGCATGATGGAGGAGCCGGGCTCGTTCTCGGGGATGAAGATCTCGCCCAGGCCGTCGCGGGGGCCGGAGGCCAGCCAGCGCACGTCGTTGGCGATCTTCATCAGGTCCGCCGCCAGGGCCTTGAGGGCGCCGTGGGCAAAGACGAGCTCGTCCTTGCTGGTAAGGGCGTGGAACTTATTGGGCGCGGTGACAAAGGTCTTGCCGGTGAGGGCGGAGACGGCCTCTGCGACCTTGACGTCAAAGCCCTTGGGGGCGTTCAGGCCCGTGCCGACCGCCGTGCCGCCCAGCGCCAGTTCCTTCAGCTCCGGCAGGGCGATCTCCAGCATCTTCTTGTCCTTTTCCAGCGAGGAGCGCCAGCCGCTGATCTCCTGGGAGAACTTTATCGGGGTCGCGTCCTGCAGATGGGTGCGGCCGGACTTTACGATGCCCTCGTTCTCCTCCTCCAGGCGGCGGAAGGTGGCGATGAGCTTGTCGATGGCGGGGAAGAGCTTGTCCTCGATGGCGATGACGGCGGAGATGTGCATGGCCGTGGGGAAGGTATCGTTGGAGGACTGGCTCATGTTGATGTCGTCGTTGGGGTGGAGCAGCTTCTTGCCGGCGATCTCATTGCCGCGGTTGGCGATGACCTCGTTGGCGTTCATGTTGGACTGGGTGCCGGAACCGGTCTGCCAGACCACCAGGGGGAAGTGGTCGTTGAGCGCGCCGGAGATGACCTCGTCGCAGGCCTGAGAAATGGCGGCGAGCTTTTCGTCGGTCATCTTCTCGGGCTTGAGCTCGTGGTTGGCGATGGCGGCGGCCTTCTTCAGGATGCCGAAGGCGTGGGTGATCTCGCGGGGCATCGTCTCGATGCCGACGCCGATCTTGAAGTTCTCGTGGCTGCGCTCGGTCTGGGCGGCCCAGTACTTGTCCGCGGGCACCTTGACCTCGCCCATGGAGTCGTGTTCAATGCGGAAGTTCGACATTTCTCTTCCCTCTCAATCGCAGGAATTCCCGGCGGCCGGACGGCCGCCGGGTGGCAGTCTGTTGTATCAGAGCTGGATGCCGTTGATGACGGCCTTGAGGCTGTCGGAGCTCTTGTGCAGAAGGGCGATCTCCTCGTCCGTGAGCGGCGCGATGACCTTGCTGGCGATGCCGTCGGGGCCGACCAAAGAGAGCGTGCTTAAGCACACGTCGTCGATGCCGTACTCGCCGTGCATCATGCTGGAGACGGTCATGGCCGTGTCCGCGCCGGAGAAGACGCACTTGCAGATGTGGCAGACCGAGACGGCGACGGCGTAGAAGGTCGCGCCCTTGCGCTCGATGATCTTGCCGCCGGACTTGCGGATGTAGGTCTCGACCTCGGAGTGGACGAGCTTGGGCTCCACAAAGTCGGTGTTGGTAAGGCTCTGCGCGTACTTGTCGATGGCGATGTTGGAGATGGTGGCCATGGACCAGGGCACAAAGGAGGTGTCGCCGTGCTCACCAAAGACGTAGGCGTGCACGTTCTGCTGGTTGATGTTGTAGTACTCGGCGATGCGGGCGCGCAGGCGCGCGGTGTCCAGTATCGTGCCGGAGCCGATGATCTGCTTCTCCGGCAGGCCGGAGATCTTGGTGAAGACATAGGTCAGGATGTCCACCGGGTTGGCCACGATGATGTAGACCGCGTTGGGCGCGTACTTTACGATCTGCGGGATGATGGACTTGGTGATGTTGACGTTGACCTGCGCCAGCTCCAGGCGGGTCTGTCCCGGCTTGCGCGCGACGCCCGAGGTCAGAATGACGATGTCGGAGTCCTGCGCGTCCTGGTAGCTGCCGGCGTAGATGGAGACAGGCGGACAGAAGGGCACGCCCTGGCGGATGTCAAGGGCCTCGCCCATGGCCTTCTCCTCGTTGATGTCGATCATGACGATCTCCGTGGCGATGCCGTTGACCGCCATGGTGTAGGCGATGGTCGAGCCTACGCTGCCTGCTCCGATGATCGTGACTTTCTTACCCATGTCTGCTTCCTCCATTTTTCGTCTTTTCTTCAGCCCGCAGCCCAGCGCCGCAGGCGGGATCGGCTTTGGATTGCGCAGGCGCTTCCGCCTGCTTGAGATGATAGGACAACAGGGCCAGGGAGCTTGCCATGTTCTCGCGCTGCACCAGCACCCCGTCCGGCGCCAGGAGGTGCACCGGCGCAAAGTTCCACACCGCGCGCACGCCGCCCTCGACCAGCGCGTTTAAGCAGCTCTGCGCCGCGCCGGACGGCACCGTGAGGATCCCCAGGTGGATCTCCTCCCTGCGGCAGAAGGACGGGAGCTCCCGCACATGCAGCACGGGACGGCCGTCCACATTGGAGCCGATGAGCGCGCTCTTGTTGTCAAAGGCCGCGACGATGTTGAGCCCATAGTCGGCAAACCCGCTGTAGGAAAGCAGCGCCAGGCCCAGGTTCCCCACGCCCACCAGCACCGCGCGGTTGCGCGTGCCGTAGCCGAGGAAGTGCTCCAGATCGCGCATTAAGTCCGCGATCAGATAGCCGACCTTGGGCTTTCCCGCGTCGCTGACCGTGGCCAAGTCTTTCCGCACCTGCACCTCGCCCAGGCCCAGCGCCGAGGCGATGGCCGCCGCGGAGATGGCCGCGCCCTCCTCCGCCGGCAAAGTGCGCAGGTAGGCGAGATAGATGGGCAGGCGCTGCAGCGTGAGCTTGGAGATGCCGCCCGTCTCCATGATCGCCCTCCTTTCTTTTTGCCGGAAAATGCGAAAGTTTCCCAGCATTATCTTACCATATTCGACCGGGCCTGTAAACGCAAAACCGCCCGCTTTATCCGGGTTTTTATCGATATAAAAATATCGATATGGGGGAAAGAAAACGGCGCCTCCGCCGCGCCCCGGGCCCGATCCGATCCATGTGTATTTTACCACAACCCCGCGCGCATGAAAAGAGGTTTTTTTACAGACGGCGCGTTTTTTCCGCAAAACCTTCTCCCAATTCCGACAAAATCCGTATGATTTTCCTTCGGCTTCCGGGGCGTGACATTCCGCCGTGCTCATGCTATACTATCTACAAATAATAGGCGAAGAAGCGCGCGCAGAGAAATCTTCATCGGACCCTTTGCGGTTCCAAGATCGCGGGATAAGGAGGAAACCACATATGGAGTTCTTTGGCAATCTTTTTGGCTATATCATCATCATCATGCTCATGATCAAGGGCTTCATCTTCCTTGTGCGAATTCTCCGTCTTCTCTTTGAGGTGCTTGTAGAGGTGCTCAAAGATTTTTTCACGAATTGGTGAAGCGACGCCTATCGAGGGCGCTGCTCCGCCCGTCTTCGACCTGGCCCGGGAACGCCGCCCGCTTTCCCCGCGGGCTCCCGGGGCGTGACATTTCGCCGCGCCCGTGCTAAACTATCTGCGCATATCTGAGAAACGCGCGCAAGGAGGTCTTCCCCATGACACGTCTTGCCAAAATCGCCGCGCTCGTGCGCGAGCGCGACCTGGATGCCCTGCTGCTCACCCACGAGGAGAATATGCAGTACGCCACGCTCTTCCCCCATCTGGAGGGCATGGTGCTGGTGCTGCGCGGCGGCGAGGGCGTGTGCTTTACCGACTCCCGCTACATCGAAAACG
>CALWKN010000164.1 GCA_944381265.1 uncultured Clostridia bacterium | reverse complement strand
TACAAGCCGAAGGCTTGGTAGGCCCGGAACCCCGGGCCGCCGCAGGCGGCACGGGGCGCAGGCGGATGTCACTCGAAAAAATGCAGACTTGCATTTTTTCGAAGCGTGTCGACTTTGTCGACACGCTTCCGGAACGGGCCAAAGGCGCCGTTCCGGTCGCGCAAAAATACGGTGCCGCGTGATCGCCCCTGTTTTAAGTCAGCGGCTCGGCCTCGTGCAGCGTCTCGACGTCCCAGGTCTGCGCCCCGGCGCGCGCCGCCATCCAGGCCTCGGCCTCCGCCTCTGTGAGGGCCGCGCCCTCGCCCTGCCCTTCGGCGCCGGCGTAGAGCGTCCAATTGCCTGTGTCAAAGACCAGCGCCTCCTGCGGCAAAAGCTCCGCCCCCTGCACGGCAAAGACGGTGAAGACCGTGTAGGCCGCGCCGCCGGAGGCCGTGTTGTAGATCTCGCCGCCCGGCAGGATCACGAAGGCGTTGCGCTCCCATCCGGCAAGGAGCTTCACCGGCTCGCCGTCCTCCAGCGCGTAGAGGTCGAAGATCTCCCGCCCGTTGCCGATGATTAGCTCCAGCGCGCCGTCCCCGTCCAGGTCGCGCAGCGCGTAGCCCCAGGCCTGTTCCGGCCGCCCGCACATCAGGCTAAGGCCCGCCTTGTCGCAGGTCTCGAGGTCCCAGCCTTCCGCCGCCGCCTGCTCGTAGAGCGCCAGCAGCGCCGCATAGGCCCGCTCCGCTACCTCCTCGGCCGCCGGATAGCCGCAGAGCGTCGCCGTGGGCGTCGCGGACACTGCCGGTGTCGCGGATGCCGCGGGCGTTGCGGACGGAGCGGGTGTCTCAGTCGGCGTGGAGGAAGCGGCGGGCGTCGCGGTCGGGGCGGGGGAAGCGGTGGGCGCCGGGCTTTGCGCGGGGGCGGCGCAGGCGGCGAGCGCCAGCAGCGCCGCGCAGAGCAGGCACAGCCATGTCTTTTTCATGGGTCTCTCCTTTTAGCCGAGCAGCACGCGGTGGTAGGCCTTCTTGCCCTTGCGCAGCATCAGGCCCTCGGGGCCGAAGTCGCCCTCCGCCACCTCCTGGTCGGCGTTTTCCACCTTCGTATCGTTGACGTACACGCCGCCGCCGGCGATGAGCCGCCGCCCCTCGCCCAGGGACTTGCACAGCCCGGTCTTGACCAGAAGGTCGATGACGCGGCGGCAGCCGTCCAGGGAGGGGATCTTCGTGGTGGGCACCGCGCCGCCCAGCGCCGCGCCGCCAAAGAGCGCCTCGGCGGCCTTGGCGGCGGCCTTGGCCTCGTCTTCGCCGTGTACCAGCTTTGTCACCTCAAAGGCCAGCACCTTCTTGGCCTCATTGATCTCCGCGCCCTGCAGCGCGCCCAGGCGGCGCACCTCGTCCATGGGCAGGAAGGTGAGCAGGGCCAGGCACTTTTCCACGTCCTGGTCGTCGACGTTGCGCCAGTACTGGTAGAAGTCGTAGGGCGAGGTCTTCTCCGGGTCGAGCCAGAGCGCGCCGGCCTCGGTCTTGCCCATCTTGCGGCCGTCGTGCGTCAGCAGCAGCTTGAACGTCATGGCAAAGGCGTCCTCGCGCTCCTTGCGGCGGATGAGGTCGGCGCCGGAGAGTATGTTGCTCCACTGGTCGTCGCCGCCCATCTCCACGCGGCAGCCATAGCGGCGGAACAGCTCCAGGAAGTCGTAGCTCTGCATGAGCATGTAGTTGAACTCCAGGAACGTCAGTCCCTTTTCCATGCGCTGCTTGTAGCACTCGGCGGTCAGCATCCGGTTGACGGAGAAGTGGACGCCCACCTCGCGCAGGAAGTCGATGTAGTTGAGGCTCCGCAGCCAGTCGGCGTTGTTGACGATCAGCGCCTTGCCGTCGGAGAAGTCGAGGAAGCGGCTCATCTGCTTCTTGATGCACTCGACGTTGTGGTCCACCATCTCGGGGGTGAGCATCTTGCGCAGGTCGCTCTTGCCGGAGGGGTCGCCGATCAGGCCCGTGCCGCCGCCCATCAGGGCGATGGGGCGGTGCCCGGCGCGCTGCATGTGCGCCATGGCCATGATCGGGATGTAGTGGCCGATGTGCAGGGAGTCCGCCGTGGGGTCAAAGCCCACGTAGAAGGTCACCTTTTCATTGTCCAGCATCTTGTACAGGTCGTCCTCATACACGGTCTGCGCGATGAAGCCGCGCTCGCGCAGCACATCCATGACGTTTGCCATCGGGAATATGCACTCCTTTTTTTCGTGAAAATCTTACAGGCCGTTCTTCTCAAACAGCGCCTTGAGTTTGTTCATGCCCTTTTCGATGTTGTCCAAACTGGCGTTGGAGAAGTTCAGGCGCATGGTGTTGTGGTGCGTGTCCGGCTCGCAGTAGAAGTGCGTGCCGGGGATGTAGGCAACGCCCATCTCGGTGGCGGCGGACAGGAGCGTCGTG
Source organism: uncultured Clostridia bacterium (assembly GCA_944381265.1). GTDB lineage: Bacteria > Bacillota > Clostridia > Christensenellales > UBA1750 > Spyradocola. The sequence continues at coordinate 3,604 of CALWKN010000164.1, read as the reverse complement.
GCGTTGACGCTTTCCGGCAGCTCCACCCAGAGGAAGATGCCGCCGTCGGGCTTGGTATAGCGCACGCTCTCGGGGAAGGTGGCGAGCATCTGCTGCATCTTGCCCATCTGCTGCCCGTAGCTCTTGGAGATCTTCTCGATGTGGTCCATCAGGATCCCCTTGCGCAGGTAGGCGTCGACGATGGCCTGGTTGAGGTTGGGGGAGTGGACGTCGGTGGACTGCTTGCCGATGACGAGCTTGCGCAGGAGCGTAGGCTCGGTGCAGGCCACAGCCGCCACGCGCAGGCCGGGGGAGATGATCTTGGAGAAGCTATTGCAGTAGAGCACGCGGCCGGTGGTGTCAAAGGCCTTGATGGCCGGCAGCGCCTGCCCCGCGTAGCGCAGGTCGCGGTAGGGGTCGTCCTCGATGATGACCACGTCCTCGTACCTCTCCAGCAGCTTTGCCACGGCCTTGCGGCGCTCCAGGCTCAGCGTGCGGCCGGTGGGGTTCTGGAAGGTGGGGATGAGGTAGACGAGCTTGGGGTGATGGGCGCGGATCTGCTCCTCCAGGCTCTCGGGGATGACGCCGTCCTCGTCCGTTTCCACCGGGTGCAGGTCCGCCTGGTAGAGCTTGAAGGTCTGCAGCGCGCCAAGGAAGGTGGGACTCTCCACCAGCATCGCATCGCCCGGGTCGAGCAGCGCCTTGCAGATGAGGTCCAGCGCCTGCTGGCTGCCGGTGACCGGCAGAAGCTCGTCGGGCCTTACCTCTACGCCGTTGTGGCGGAAGAACTCCGCCGCGCTCTCGCGCAAGGGGGCGTAGCCCTCGGTCTGCCCGTACTGCAGGAGCTGCACGCCGTTTTGCGCCAGCACTTCCTGGGCAAGCTGGGAGATCACGTCCGCCTCCAGGGCGGAGTTCGCCGGGTTGCCGCCGGCAAAGGAGATGATCTCGGGGTTTTTCAGGAGCTTGAAGATGTCGCGGATGGCGCTGCCGGTGACGCCGTCAAAGCGCTTGGCATAACGCAAAGCCATACTCGTTCCCTGCCTTTCTCTCTCGTTTGGGGAAAAAATACAGGCCGCCCTCTCATCTTGAGAAGGCGGCCATTGCTGCCGCGGTACCACTTCTTTTCGCCGGAGATGACCGGCCTCAAATGGGACAGGACCATCATCCTGCCGCGCCCAAGGTAACGGGGGCGTCCGTCCGCTGCTACTCGGCCTGTTCTCGCCTTTCCCAGGGAAGCTCGGGGAGGTATTCGCCTGGCGGCGGCGCGCGCCCTTTTCCACCTGACAAGGGCTCTCTTTGGCGGCCGATCCGCGGTTACTCTTTCCCGTCATCGCCGATTACAAGAGATTATACGCGCCTTTCCCCGCTTTGTCAACCAGGGGTCGAGCGAAAAATTCCCGCCGCCCGCATCGCGCCGCTGTACATTCGCCCTTCCTCCCTGTATAATAGAGAAGAAGACGATCTCCCCGCAGATTTTCGGGGGAAAATAAGGAGGGTTCTACGGATGACGGCAGTTTGGGCGCACCGCGGCGCCTCGGCCTACGCGCCGGAAAACACGATGGAGGCCTTCCGCCTGGCGCAGCAGATGGGCGCCGACGGCATCGAGCTGGACGTGCATTTGACGCGCGACGGCAAGATACTGGTCACGCACGACGAGAACGCCCGCCGCGTCAGCGGCGCGGACGTGTTCGTGGGCGACCTTACGCTGCAGGAGGTGCAGGCGCTTGACGCCTGCAACGGCATGGAATCTTACGCCGGGGCGCGCATGCCGGAGCTTGCCGAGGTGCTGGAGTTCCTCAAGGGCAACGAGATGACGCTGAACATAGAGCTTAAGACCGGGGAAAGGCTCTACCCCGGGCTGGAGGAAAAGACGGTGCGCCTGGTGCGCGACTTCGGCCTTTCTCAGCGCGTGATCTACTCCTCCTTCAACCACTACTCGCTCGTGCTGGCGCGCCGGGCCGACGAAAACGCCAGGATCGGCCTGCTCTACTCCGAGGCGCTGGTCGACCCCGCCGTCTACGCCCGGCACCTGCGGGCCGACGCCATCCACCCGGAGTTCCGCACGCTGGCCGTGCCGGGCGCGGTCGAGGGCTGCCAGGCGGCGGGCGTGCGCATCCACCCCTGGACGGTGAACCGGGAGGAGGATATGCGCCGCCTGTGCCGGCTGCGCTGCGAGGCCATCATCACCAACTACCCGGACATCGCGCGCCGCGTGGCGGACGAGGCGCGCTAAAGGGCGTTTGCCGCCGGGCAGACCCGGGTATACTTATCCCGTAAGGGAAATGCAAGGAGGGGGAACGGATGAAAAAGCAGGGAACCAAGATCGTGGTCGTGGGCGCGGGACAGGTGGGCGCCACGACCGCTTACACGCTGCTGCTCTCGGGACTGGCCTCGGAGCTGGTGCTGATCGACTTAAACGAGAAGAAGACGCGCGGCGAGGTGCTGGACCTGTCGCACGGCATACCGCTCTGCCCGCCGGCCGAGATCAAGGCGGGCTCCTATCCCGACTGCGAGGACGCCGACATCGTCATACTCACCGCCGGGGCCAACCAGAAGCCGGGCGAGACGCGCATGGACCTGACGCGCAAGAACATCGCGGTCTTCCGCTCCATCGTGCCGCAGGTGGTAAAGTACGCGCCGCACGCCATACTTCTTGTCGTGACCAACCCCTGCGACGTGCTCACCTATGTCACCTGGAAGATCTCCGGCCTGCCCTCGAGCCAGGTCATAGGCTCGGGTACGGTGCTGGACACCTCGCGCCTGCGCTACCTGCTCTCCGAGCACACGGGCGTGGACGCGCGCAACGTGCACACCTACGTCCTTGGCGAGCACGGCGACACGGAATTGCCCGCCTGGAGCCTTACCTCCATCGCCGGCATGAGCATGGACGAGTTCTGCAGCCTCACCGGCACCTACCAGGAGAACCTGGCCAAGCAGATCCGCGACGAGTTCCACGACAAGGTGCGCAACGCCGCCTACCAGATCATCGAGGGCAAGGGCGCGACCTACTACGCGGTGGCGCTGGCCGTGCGCCGCATCGTGGAGGCGATACTGCGCGATGAGCAGTCGATACTGACCGTGTCCTCGCTGCTTACCGGGCAGTACGGGCTCTACGACGTGTGCCTGAGCCTGCCCTGCATCGTCGGCGTCAACGGCCTGGAGCAGGTGCTGCCCATCCACCTGGACGACGAGGAGATGTTCCAGCTGCGCGCCTCGGCCAAGGCCATCTCCAACGCCATACAGATCCTCTACGAATAATTCCGCGCAAAAAAACGCCGGAGGCAGGCGGGTCCGCCCCGCCCGTCCCCGGCGTTTTTTTCGCGCCCAAGCAGGGCGGTCCGCGCGCGGGAAGAAGACCCACTCGTGTGGATCTAACCCTCAGCGTGGGATCCCCTCTCCCCCCGCAGGCGCAGGTAGCCCAGCAGGTTGTCCGCCGTGGAGACGCGCACGCCGGGCCGCTCCAGCGCGCACAGCGCCCGGTCGAGGATCAGCGCGCCATGGGCGATGATGTCGGCGCGGCGCGCCTCCAGGCCGGGGAAGGCGCGCGCCTGCGGCGGCAGGTCCCAGAGCCGGTCCAGCCAGGCGCGCACCGCCGCCGCGGGGAGCCAAAATCCGTGTACCTTTT
>CALWKN010000163.1 GCA_944381265.1 uncultured Clostridia bacterium | reverse complement strand
CAGCTCTTTTACTACGGACAGATTGCCAATTTTTTGGGCAAGATCGATCGCGTTCTTAAGAGCTTCAAGCCATTCCAATATCCATCTTCCTTTCTGTATTTCTTTTGCGTCTGAACCTGACGATATTGCCAAGGAGCCGCACGGGCAGGGCATGCGGCACGGAAGAGGTTTTTGTCTGATTCCGGGGACATACCTAAACAGATGGGGCGTGCACCCGGATCCAAGCCGCCACGTCCGGGACGTCATGCTCGCCGGAGGCGATGGGCAGAGCCCCCTGCGCCCCGGCCGCAAACGCGCCAGATCGCGGCTGCGGCCTTTGCATTTGCGCAAGCCCTCGCTTTGCGGGGCTAGGCGATCCGTTCTGTATCGTGCACGACGGCGATCTCCGTCATGGCGGCCTCGACGATCTCCTCCAGGCGCTTGGCGACGGAGGTTGCGCAATAGGTTTCCTGGCATTTTTCGCAGACAAAGGACGGAACGCCGCGCACGATGACGATGCAGGTCTCCAGGTCCGCGATGTAATTGGTCTGCTTTTCCATCCTCTCATGGGAACAGAGCGCGCACTTCACGAGGGATGACTTTCCTTTCGATACGATCCCCCAGCAACCGGGACAACAGCGATGTCGCAGCCCAAGGCGGCGGCAACCTTCAGCAATGTATCCAGCTGCGGCACCACCTTTTTGCTCTCCAGTCGAGCTATGACAGGCTGCGTCAGACAAGACGCCTCTGCCAGCTCTTTTTGCGTCATGCCCTTGGCATGGCGCTGCTCGATGAGACGGTCGATGATAGAAGAGCAGCTTTCAGACATCGGGTCCACCCCCTATCGGAACGCTGTCCATATAGCAGCTATCGGAACAGAGGTCTATCTTGTTGTTCCACACCTTGCTGCTATCGATGTTGGGATCGATGTCCCACGCGATGCAATGGGCATCGTCTACGTAGACGCGGCGGAAGGTCTCCGGGCGGATCAGCGGCGCAAACACGGTCCCCTCTTTGAGGAAAGGACGCATGTCATACAGCCGCTTCTCGCCATTGTCAAAGCGGATCGTCAAGGTGAAGTCATCATTGGGAACAACTCCGACGATCCTCTTTCTGCCGGCCGCAAAGTATTCTGCCGTCTTGCGGTCAAAACCTTTGGAGAGGTAGTAGTCCACTGTGTTTGCCATGTTCTCACCTCCGGGAGGAGCCGCTTATCTCAGCGGCTCGATCGCGAACAGTTCCTGCTGAGCCCTGGCGAGCTCCCAATTTTCCCGCAGCTCTTCTTGATGAAACGCCGCCCAGCCCAGGAGCATCTTCAATTGCTTTGAGGGCATCGTTCCTTCCAGGACCTCCAGTTCTTCGATCGACACGAGGACCTCAGAACCGCCATAGGATGCGTGAAAGTGGGGCGGCATGTGATCTCTCCAGTAGAGACTGACCTTGATGCCCCGAAACATCGATATTGTAGGCATTTGCTCAACTCCTTCACCTGTATTATAGCAGATTTGCTATTAAATATCAATGGCAGATCTGCTATCCCTGTGGGCCCTTCCTACTGCAAACGTCAACGGCGATGGATGCCGTCACACGTTCTTCTTGCCGCGCGCTGGAGACGCAGGAAGAATGAACCGATGCACGGCTGCATACAGGATGCCTTCCGCAATGCTACCCTTGCTCGCAGAGCGCCGCGCCGTGATCGGTCAAAGTGACAGAGATGTAAGGCTTTTTACGCGAGGCTCCCTGTGTTGCGCGAATGCACCCGAAGCGAATTAAATTTTTGATGTGCTCGTTGAGAAATCTCAAGAGCTCCTCATTCGAACAGCCTGGGAAGAAGCCCGTGGACCGCAATTGATTCATCAACATGTCCACGTGAACCGTAGTGTGCTGTGTACCGTTGTCTCTTCGCTGCGTCTTGTCATTTTTTTCCTGAGCATAAATTGCGTAAAGGACAACCATGTCATTTTCGCCCATAAGATAACTCCTTTCCGTTCATGGCTCATTTCTTTTTGCGCCGCAGCTCGACGCAGATGCCCAGGATCCGCACGGGCAGGGCGGCGATCTCGGCGTTGGTGAAGAAGGTGGGGGTGAACTCTGCGGTGTTGAGCGGCATGAGCGTCACGCCGCCCAGGCCCCGCTGGATGCGCTTGAAGGTGGCGTCGTCGCCGTTGACCATGACGACCGCGTCGTCGCCGGTCTCGGCCGCCTCCTGCCGGCGGACGATGATCGTGTCGCCGTCCAGGTACTCCGGCATCATCGAGCGGCCGCGGATGCGCAGGCCGAAGTACTCGTAGCCGTCGCCGGCCTCCTCCGGGCTCAGGTCCTCATAGTCCAGTATGTCCTCGATCGCCTCGATCGGCACGCCCGCGGGGATGCTCCCCAGCACCGGGATGGTCCGCTTCGTCAGCAAATGCGCGGTGCCCAGCAGGGAATCTACGCTCACATTCAGCAGGGAGGCGATTTGCCCCAGCATCTCCGGGTTCGGGGACGAGGCGCCGGTCTCGTACTTGGCATAGGCTTGCTGGGAGATGTGCAGCTTCTCCGCCAAGGCCCTTTGCGAATACCCCTTTTCCAGGCGCGCCTGCCGCAGTCGACTTGTAAACATATTCTCCACCCCTCTCTATGACCATGATAACAACGATGGGTTGTGCTTTCAAGTGGAATCCGCAAAAAAGTTGTTGACAACAACCAAAAGAGGTTGTATATTATAGGTGACAACCAAACGTTGTAAGAGGGAGGTGAGGAAGGATGCGGCGACTGAAAGAGCTTCGGGAAGCGCGCGGTCTTTCGCAGATGGACCTGGCCAAAGCCGTCGATGTAAGTCAGCAGGCGGTGGCCAAGTGGGAAGTCGGCGAGGCGTTTCCGCGGGCGGAAAAGCTGCCCCAGCTGACGCGCGCCCTCGGCTGCACGATCGACGACCTGTTCCGCGACGACGAAAACGCCGGCGCGCGCGCATAGGACGATCCTTGGCACACATACCCATGGGCAGACAGGAGGGAGATACACATGGCATGCATCAAGACCTACGTCCACCCCACGATCGGCTGCACGATCTGCATCCACGACGACGCGCTGCAGTGCTCGCCCGAGGAGATGGCCGCGCGGCGCAGGGAACTGGACCGCACCGTGGCAAAGCTGCTGCAGGACCCCAAGACGCGCGAGAACCTGCGCAAGTACAACCTGGAACACTATGGCCATATCTGACCGACCGCGGCTTCGGCCGCCCGGAGCGGACAAGCCCCGGACACAAAAGCGCCGCCAGCGGGCGCTGGCGGCGGGAAGGAGGAAGACATGAAACCTTTTGAGGTACTGAGAGAGGAGCTGCGCAATCGCGGCTATTCGGTGCAAAGCGTCGCGGAGTGGCTGGGGCTGTCTTCGGCGTGCGCCTCTGCCCGCATGATGGGGCGGACGGCCTGGTCCATTGAGGAGATCTACATCGTCATGGACAAGCTCGACCTGGACTATCGGGAGATCTACCACGTGTTCCCGCCGCGCGGGGCCTACACGGGCGCCATTGGCGCCAACGCTGTGGACCCGACGACGCACGCGCTGATGACGCTGCTCATCGAGCGCCTGACCGCCAAGGGCGAGGAAAGGCGCTCGGCATGAGCGCGGGGGACGGGCTGCTGCTGGGGGCGATGGTGCTGGGGGCGGCGGCGCTGGCCGGGGCGGCGCTCTCGGCGGCGGCGCTGGCGGCCATCGAAATGCTGGACTACACAAGGGACAAGTACCGCGACGGAGGCGGCGGCATGGCTCGCAAGCGCGACATCGGCATCCATTCTAGCCGCGACCGGCTCTACGCCGAGGACCCCGGCACGCCCTACGCCTTTCCCCCCGCCGTCCGCCGCCGCGCGACGGACGATGACTACAGGCGCATCGACGAGATCTTACAGGCAAAAAGGAGGAAAAGTGCATGGAATGGCATCTCGAAGACAACGTGATCGTCCTGGACGACTACACCGTGCGCGACAGCGACGCCCAGCGCTGGGCGGATCTGATGGCGGTGCGCGTGGAGATCCCGGAAAAGAAGGCATAAAAAAAGCGCCGCTTTGGCAGCGGCAAGAGGAAGAGTTGTCTACATTTACTATACCACAAAGAGGAGGATCTGGCAATGCCCTTTTTGCCCTTGGAAAAACTCGACCTGCTCATGGGCGGCGCGGTGCAGGAGCGGTTCCGCATCGCCCTGGCCGAGGTGCTGTCCAACATCCGCGACCCCAACACCCGTGCGACGGAAAAGCGCTCCATCGCGCTGACGCTCACGCTCGCGCCCTACGCGACGCGCGACACGGCGCAGATGGACGTCACCGTCAAGACGAAGCTGGCCGCGGCCGCGCCGGCGCAGACGACGGTTTACCTGGCTTACTCCGACGACGGCCTGGTCACCGCCTCGGAAAAGGTGGATAAGATCCCCGGCCAGATCGACATGGACGGCCGCGAAGCGCCGACGCCGAACATCGTCACCTTTGAAACGAAGAAACCATAGGAGGACCCCATGCAAGAACATCCAAAGACGATTCCTGAATCCGCCGAGGGAATGGAGTACCTCGTCAACCTGGGCCGCGAGCGGACGAAGATCCGCACCGCTGTCATCGACGGCCACACCTACACCGTGGACACCCTCCGGCGCGTGGAGCCCGTGTACCCCAATCGGCCCGCGTGCTTTTCCGCCGCAACGCTCTCCGGCCCGGCCGACTTCCTGCTCGCAGACGTAGACGGCCTGTTTGCCCGGCACCCCCGCTGCCTTGTGACCGTGGAGAGCCCGCAACGCGTCAGCGTCTACAGCCCGATCTACGGCGAAGACCAGAAGCGCGACCTGCTGGCGCGGTGCGAGATCTCGATCTTGGACCTGCGCACGGACACCTACCTGGACGCCGAGGAGTTCAACGTCATGCTGCAGGCCCGCGTCGTGCAGTCCGCAAACCGCGACCTCGTGCTGCGCTTTGTGGGGACCATGCGGGACGAGCAGAGCAACCAGACCGCGGACGACGGCTTCTCCCAGCGCGTGACCGTGCGCACGGGCGTTGCGCAGGTGGGGGATGTGACGATCGTCCACCCCGTGTACCTGGGGCCGCGCCGCACCTTCCCCGCGACCGGCCAGCCGGCAAGACTGTACATCCTGCGCCTGCGCGAGGGCGCGCTG
>CALWKN010000162.1 GCA_944381265.1 uncultured Clostridia bacterium | reverse complement strand
AGCACCCGCGCGTCCGCATCGTCCGGCACCTGCGGCTCCTCTTCGATGAGCTCAAAGATGCGCGCGGCGCACACCAGCGCGTTCTGCAGCTCCGTGATGACGCCGGAGATCTCGTTAAAGGGCTTGGTGTACTGGTTGGCGTAGCTGAGGAAGGCCGAAAGACCGCCCACCGTGATGCCGCCGGTCAGCGCCGCGAACGCGCCCGCAAGGCCGACGCCGGCGTAGACCAGGCTGTTGATGAAGCGCGTGGCCGGGTTGGTGATGGAGGAGTAGAACGTCGCCCGCAGGGAGCTTTGGCGCAGGCGCTCGTTGATCCGGTCGAAGTCGCGCTGGGCGGCCGCCTCGTGGTTGAAGGCCTGCACCACCTTCTCGTTGCCGATCATCTCGTCAATGAGCGCGGTCTGGTCGGCGCGCGCCTCGGACTGCTGCCGGAACATGGCGTAGGTGCGGCGGGCGATGAAGTTGGCCACAAACAGGGAGAGGGGCGTGAGCAGCACCACGACAAACGTGATGCCCACATTCACCGTCAGCATGAAGATCAGCGTGCCAAGGATGGTGATCACGCCCGTGAACAGCTGCGTAAAGCCCAGCAGCAGGCCGTCGGCGAACTGGTCTACGTCGGCGATGACGCGGCTGACGATCTCACCCGTGGGGCGGCTGTCGATGTAGCGCAGGGGCAGTATGGTCAGCTTGTGGAAGGCCTCCCTGCGGATGTCGCGGATGACCTGGTAGGTGATCTTGTTGTTGATGATGTTCATGAACCATTGCGCCAGGGCCGTGATGGCCACGACCACGCCGATCTCCCACAGGCAGCGGACGATGGCGGCAAAGTCCACCCGCCCGGCCGCGACGATGAAGTCGATGGCGTCGCCAACGACAATGGGCACATACAGCGTCAGCGCCACGGAGAGCGTGGCGAGCAGCAGGCTTACGACCACCAGCAGGCGGTAGCGGCCGATGTGGCGCAGGACCTTCTTCAGCGTCTCTTTCTGCGCGCCGCGGCTCTGGAGGGCGCCCTTTTTCTTTTCCGCCATCTCACTTCGCCTCCTTTTCATACTGCGAATAGTAGATCTCCTGGTAGACCGGGCAGGAGGAGAGCAGCTCCTCGTGCGTGCCCAGGCCGCAGACCCTGCCCTCGTCCAGCACCACGATCTTGTCTGCGTGGCGAATGGAGGAGGTGCGCTGCGAGACGATGAACACCGTCGGCTTGTCCGGCAGGGCGCGCAGCGCCTGGCGCAGCGCCAGATCCGTGGCGTAGTCCAGGGCCGAGGCGCTGTCGTCCAGGATCAGGATCTCCGGCCGCTTGACCAGGGCGCGGGCGATGGTGAGCCGCTGCCGCTGGCCGCCGGAGAGGTTGCGCCCGCCCTGGGCCACCGGCGCGTCCAGGCCCTCCGGACGGCCGTCCACGATCTCCCGCGCCTGCGCCGCATTTAAGGCCGCGTAGAGCTCCTCGTCCGTGGCGTCCGGCGCGCCAAAGCGCAGGTTCTCGCGGATCGTGCCCTTGAAGAGCACCGCCTTTTGCGGCACCACGCCGATCTTCTCCCGCAGCGCCTGCAGCGGGTAGTCGCGCACGTCCGCCCCGTCCACCAGCACGCGGCCCTGCGTGGCGTCGTAGAAGCGGGGGATGAGGTTGACAAGGCTGGTCTTGCCCGCGCCCGTGCCGCCGATGACGCCGATCGTCTGGCCGGGGGCTACGGCAAAGTCCACGCTTTGGAGCGAAGGCGCGCCGGCCTTGGCGTACGTCAGCTCCACATTCTCAAAGCGCACCGAGCCGCCCGCCTCCGCGCCGCGCGGCAGCGTCTCCGGCCCGCGCATGTCGGGGGCGATGTCCAGCACCGCGCTGACGCGCCCGGCGCAGGCCAGGGCCTTGGTGATGGAGATGATGAGAGAGGCCATCTTCACCAGCTCCACCAGGATCTGGGACATGTAGTTGTATAGCGCCACCACCTGGCCCTGCGTCAGGATCCCCGCCTCCACGCGCAGCGCGCCGACGTAGATCAGCGCCACGATCCCAAGGTTGATCAGCACATAGGTCAGCGGGTTCATCAGGCCGCTGACCTTGCCTACCAGCTTTTGCAGCGCGGTCAGCTCGTCGTTCTTCTGGTTGAAGGCGCGCTCCTCCTCTTCCTCCTTGCAGAAGGCGCGGATCACGCGCACGCCGGTGAGGTTCTCGCGCGTGGTGCCCAGCACGCGGTCCAGCCGCTGCTGCACTTTTTTGTACATCGGGATGCTCCAGAGCATGATGCCGAACACCACGACGCACAATAGGGGTATGGTCACGACGAACACCATGGCCGCCTGCCAGTCGATGGTAAAGGCCATGACCATGGCGCCAAAGACCACGAACGGCGAGCGCAGCAGCAGGCGCAGCGCCAGGTTCACGCCGGACTGCACCTGGTTGATGTCGCTGGTCATGCGCGTGATCAGCGTGCCCACGCCCTGGCGGTCCTGCTGGGTAAAACTCAGCTTCTGGATGTGGGCAAAGAGCACGGAGCGTACCTTGCAGGCAAAGCCCACCGAGGCCTTGGCGGCAAAATACTGCGCGGTGATCGAGCAGACGAGGCCCACCACCGCCAGCAGCACCAGCACGCCGCACATGCGCAGTATGTAGCCCCGATCGCCGTTGGCGATGCCGGAGTCGATGATCGCCGCCATCACCAGCGGCACGAAGAGCTCGAAGGTCGCCTCCAGGAGCTTGAACAGCGGCCCAAGTATGCTCTCCTTGACATAGGTCTTCATGTAGACGAGCAGCTTCTTCATGTGCATCCTCCCGATCCGGGCCCCGCGGCCCGCGTCTGTTCTTACAGTATAGCACAGCGGGCGGAATTCAAAAAGAATTGATTTCAGCCAGGAGCCATAGTAAAATCATATAGGAAAAGGGGGAGGATGGGCATGGATTTCAAGCAGCTTTCCTGCTTTGTGGCGGCGGTGGAGGAGGGGAGCATCAGCGCCGCGGCGCGCAAGCTCTTTCTCACCCAGCCGCCGGTGACGGCGCAGATCCAGGCGCTGGAGAAAGAGCTTGGCTGCCCGCTGCTGCTGCGCGGGGCGCGGGCCGTGCGCCCCACCGAGGAAGGGCGCCTGCTCTACGACCGCGCCAAGGCGCTGCTCGCCCTGCGCCAGAGCGCCGAGGAGGAGATCCAGACCCGCGTGCGCCAGGGCGGCGGCACGCTGCGCCTGGGGGCGGTGTCGTCGGTGGCGGACACGCTGCTGCCGGAGTACCTGGCGGGCTTTCAGGCCCGGCGGCCGCTGATGCGCTATGAGCTGAGCGAGGAGAACACCTATCACCTGCTGGACCGCCTGCGCGCCGGGATCATAGAGCTGGCGCTGGTGCGCACGCCCTTTGCCGGCGAGGGCCTGCGCCGCCTGCCGCTGCGCCGGGAGTCTCTGGCCGCGGTCGGGCGGCGCGGCAGCCTGCCGGAGCGCGGCGATGTGACGCTGGCAGAGCTGGCCGCGCGCCCGCTGCTGCTCTACCGCCGCTGGGAACAGGTGGCGCGCCGCCTGTTTGCCGAGAAGGGCCTGGAGATGGAGATCCGCCTCAAGGCCGACGGCGCGGACACCGTGGCGGCGATGGCGGCGCGGGGCCTGGGCGTGGGGCTGCTGCCGGAGAGCGCGGCCGCCGCCCATCCGGAGCTTTCCGTCTGCCGCATAGAGGGCGGGGCGGTGGGCACGGCGATCACCGCCGTCTGCCCGGCGCACGCCCGGCTCTCCCCGGCGGCGCAGGCATTTTGGGAGTATCTGGAGGAGATCGGCGCCAGCGGCGCACCCAACGCCAGCGGCGCACCCAACGCCCGTGGCGCACCCAACGCCCGGCAGAAGGACTTGGACAAGGAGGAAAGCGTATGAGAACTTCCCCGTTTGACGGCGGCTGCAGCGCGCTGACGCTGGAGACGGCCGACGGCCGCCATCTCTTCGGCCGCAACTACGACTTCAACCGCATCGCTTCCGGCACGGTCGTCACCTCCGCCCCGGCGGGCACGGTCTACCGCGCGCGCGAGGGCGGCCAGGCGCGCGCCTCCCGGCACGCGGTGCTGGGCATGGCGCTCTGCGCCCCGGGCATGGGCCCGCTCTTCTACGAGGGCGGCAACGACGCCGGGCTCATGGGCGCGCAGCTCTACTTCCGCGGCTATGCCCGCTATGCTTCCGCGCCGCGCCCGGGCACGGAGCCCCTGCAGCCGCCGGCGCTGGTGACGCACCTGCTGTCCAGCTGCGCCACGGTGCGGGAGGCGCTGGCCCTGCTGCGCACGGAGCATACGCTGGTGGACTGGCCGCTGCTGGGCACTACGCCCCCTCTGCACTGGATCTTCGCCGACAAAACGGGCGCCTGCGCCGCACTGGAGCCGGAGGAGGGGGAGCTGCGTGCGTACGAAAGCGACATTGGCGTGCTCACCAACAGCCCGCCCTACCCCTGGCAGCGCACCAACCTGCTCAACTACGCCGGACTGCGCGCCCGCGACCACGGCCCGGTGCGCTTCGGGGCGGAGGAGATCGCGCCCTGCTTCTCCGGCAGCGGCCTGCAGGGCCTGCCGGGGGATTTCAGCTCCCCCTCGCGCTTTGTGCGCCTGTGCGCGCTCAAGCACCTGACGCCGGGCGCGCCGAACGAGGAGGCGGGCGTGAGCCGCCTCTTCCATCTGCTGCAGAGCGCGGCCTTCCCCTTGGGCGCGGCGGAGGTGGGCGAGCCGGGCGAGGCGCTGGCCATCGACGAGGGCGTCGTGCCCTACGACTACACGGTCTACAGCTCCGTGTTCTGCGCCGAGTCCGGCCGCTATTACTGGACGACGTACGAAAACCAGCGCGTGCAGTTCGCGGACGGCAGGCGCCTTTGGCAGGGGGGAGAAATGCGGCAGTTCGACCTTGGACGCGCGCCGGACTTCCTTTGCCGCGAATAGGAGGAAAGTGGGTGCTTGCGCGGGAGGCCGGGCTGCGGTACAATAGAGGGGAATACCAGCGCACTTCAGAGAGGAGAGACGGACATGGCCCTGATACAGTTCAACTTCGAGAGCCAGTACCTCAACAACAACCACGAGATCTCCATCATACTGCCCGACAAGCCGCGCGAAGTGGATCCCGCCGCCTTCTACGGCAGCGGCAAGAAGTACAAGGTGCTTTGGCTGCTGCACGGCACCTTCGGCGACCACAGCGACTGGATCCGCAAGAGCAACATCGAGCTCTACGCCTGCGAGAAGGACCTCATCGTCGTCATGCCCAGCGGCCTGAACGCCAACTACGCCAACTGGGAGCACTTCTCCATCGGCTACAATATGTACGACTACCTGATCAAGGAGCTCATGCCCCTCATCTACGGCTGGTTCCCGGCCTCGGACAAGCGCGAGGACAACTTCATCGCCGGCCTTTCCATGGGCGGCACGGGCACGCTCGTCTACGCGCTCAACCACCCGGAGAAGTTTGCCGCCGCGGCGGTGCTCTCCTGCTGCCCCTTCCAGATGGGCTTTACCAACGACCCGGATCTGGACGAGCGCTCCCGCGGCATGGTCGAGAACCGCGGCGGCCTTGCGGCCTTCCAGGCCAGCTACGAGAACACCTGGGGCCTTGTGGACAAGCTCGCCGGGTCCAAGGACCTGCCCCGGTTCTACTTCGCCATCGGCAAGGACGACTTCCTCTACGAGTCCTACAAGGTGTTCAAGGCGCACGCCAAGGAGATCGGCTTTGACGCCGCGTTCGAGGAGTTCGACGGCTACAAGCACGAGTGGCGCTTCTGGGACCTGACCATACAGCGGGCGCTGACGTTCTTCGGCCTGGACGAACAGGGCGCGGGGAATCCGTTCTAAAGCGCAATAAAAACGGCGGCGCGCCGCAGCTTTCCTCGCTGCGGCGCGCCGCCTTGTTCGTTTGAGCACCCGCGTTTTACGGGAGCGTCTCCGGGTCCTGTCCGTAGTAGGCGTCCTCGCCGTGCTTGCGGTAGTAGTGGCGCTCCATCAGCGGCCGCCCCGCGCCCGGGCACTGCGGGTTGATCTGCATGGTGATGTGCGACATGCGCGCGATCTCCTCCAGCACCACGGCGCTGTAGATCGCGTCCTCGTCCGTCTCGCCCCAGGCGTAGGGCCCGTGGCAGTTGACCAGCACCGCCGGCACGCGCATCGGGTCGCGCTTCTTCTGCTCGAAGGTCTCCACGATCACATTGCCGATCTCCGTCTCGTAGTCGCCGTTGATCTCGTGCAGCGTCAGCGCCCGCGTGCAGGGCACCGAGCCCAGGAAGCAGTCCGCGTGCGTCGCCCCGAGGCAGGGCAGCGAGCGCCCCGCCTGCGCCCAGGCGCTGGCGTAGATGGAGTGCGTGTGCACAATGCTCCCCACCTTGGCAAAGGCGCGGTAGAGCACAAGGTGCGTCGGCGTGTCCGAAGAGGGCTTGTAATGCCCCTCCAGCACGTTCCCCTCCAGGTCGACGATCACAATGTCCTCCGGCCGCAGCTTCTCACAGGGAATGCCGCTGGGCTTTATGGCGATCTCCCCGTGCTCCCGGTCGATCATGCTGACGTTGCCCCAGGTGTAGATCATCAGCCCGCGATCCTTCAGCTCGTGGTGCGCCCGGCAGACGCGCTCCCGCAGTCTCTCTCGATTCATGGACGAAATGTCCCTCCGTTTTCTCTTCTTCCAGGCGGCCCGGCCGCGCCGCGGAATCGGCGCCGCCCGTTTGGCCGTACAGTTCCCCATTGTACAGACTTCCCGTCGAAATTGCAAGGGGAGGCGGAAATTTACAATTCTTTAACGGATCGCCGCGCCCGTTCCTATTGAATTATTATACAAAAAAGCGTATACTTACGCACATCATCTTTCATGGGAAAGGGTTGGCGTACATGATCAAAGCATCGATCGTCGGGGCTACCGGGTATGTTGGCGTGGAGCTGGTGCGGCTCCTGGCACAGCATCCGGAAGTCGAGCTTGTATATTTATCCTCGAAATCCTACGAAGGGCAGGACATCGCCGCCCTGTATCCGTCGCTTGCGGGCACGATACACAAGGAGCTTGTGGCGCTGGACGAGGCGAAGTTCGCCGCCGAGTCGGACGTGGTCTTTACCTCTCTGCCGCACGGCGCCTCGGGCGAGGTCATCCCGCGCCTGTATGAGGCGGGGACGCGCGTCATCGACATGTCCGGCGACTTCCGCTACGATGACGTCGCGGTCTATGAGGCCTGGTACGGCGTAAAGCACACCCGGCCCGACCTGCTCGATGCCGCGGTCTACGGCCTGCCGGAGCTGCACCGGGAGGAGATCCGCACAGCGCGCCTCATCGGCAACCCGGGCTGCTACACCACCTGCTCGATCCTGGCCGCCGCGCCGCTGCTGCGCAAGGGGCTGATCGACCCCGGCAGCCTGATCATCGACGCCAAGTCCGGCGTCACCGGCGCGGGCGCCAAGCCCAGCGCCAACTCCCACTTCTGTGAGGTGGACGAGAGCTTCAAGGCCTACAACGTGGCCCGGCACCGCCACACCTCGGAGATCGAGCAGGAGCTGAGCAAGGCCGCGGGCCGCGAGGTGCTCGTCTCCTTTACGCCGCACCTTGCGCCCTTTAAGCGCGGCATATTCGCTACGCTCTATGCCGACCTCGTCCCCGGGGCGCAGGAAGAGGCGATCCGCGCCGCCTACGAGGAAGCCTACCGCGGCGAGCCCTTTGTCACGCTCTACCCGGCGGGCAGCCTGCCGGAGGTCAAGCACGTCACCGGCTCCAACCGCTGCGCCATCGGCTTTGTGGTGGACGCGCGCGTGGGCCGCGTCGTCGTCTGCGCCGCGCTGGACAATTTGCTAAAGGGCGCGGCCGGTCAGGCAGTGCAGAACATGAACCTGCTCTTTGGCCTTGCGGAGACGACGGGCCTGCCGCTGGCGGCGCTGTGCCCGTAAAGAGAGGAGAAGGACCGATGGAAAAGAAGGGGACGGGCGCGCCCGTCTACAGCGATATACTGGTAGAAAAGGCGAACATACTCATCGAGGCGCTGCCCTACATCCAGCGCCTTTCCGGCAAGACCGTGGTCATCAAGTACGGCGGCAACGCCATGGTGGACGCGGAGCTTACGACCAAGATCCTGCAGGACGTGACGCTCCTAAAATACGTCGGCGTAAATCCGATACTGGTGCACGGCGGCGGGCCGGACATCAACGCGGCGCTGAAGAAGATGGGCGTGGAGTCCAAGTTCTACAACGGCCTGCGCATCACCGACGGCGCGACGATGGAGGTCGTGCAGATGGTGCTGGCGGGCAAGATCAACAAGAACATCGTCTCTGCCATCGGCAGCCTGGGCGGCAAGGCCATCGGCCTGTGCGGCAAGGACGCGGGGCTCTTGCAGGTGAAGAAGAAGCCGCCCAAGGACGGCGTGGACTTAGGGTACGTGGGCGACATCGTCTCGGTCAACGTCAAGCTCCTGGAGCTGCTCACGCACGACGCGTACATCCCGGTCATCGCCCCCGTGGGCGTGGACGAGCAGGGCGAAAGCTACAACATCAACGCCGACACCGCCGCGGGCGAGATCGCCTCGGCCCTGAAGGCGGAAAAGCTCATGTTCCTCACCGACGTAGACGGCATCCGCATGCAGGCCGACGACCCCGCCTCGCTCATCTCCGTCATCTCCGTCTCGGAGGTGGACGAGCTCATCGCCTCCGGCGTCATCACCGGCGGCATGATCCCCAAGGTGCAGGGCTGCGCCCGCGCCGTGCAGCAGGGCGTCAACCGCGTGCACATACTCAACGGCACCATCCCGCACCCGATCATTTTGGAGATCTTCACCGACAAGGGCATTGGCACCATGGTCCATGCCGACGACGAGAGGGGGAACTGAGGAATGACACTGGACGAGATCCGCGCCCTGGACGAGAATTATTACATGAACACCTTCGGCGCGCGCCTGCCGGTTGCCTTTGACCACGGCAAGGGCGTGACGCTCTACGACACCGAGGGCCGCGCCTACACCGACTTTTTCGCCGGCATCGCCGTCAACGCCCTGGGCTACAGCCACCCGGCGGTGACGCAGGCCATCGTCGAGCAGGCGCAGAAGGTCTGCCATACCTCCAACCTCTACTACATCGAGCCGCAGGCCAAGCTGGCCAAGCTCCTTTGCGACAACAGCTTTGCCGACAAGGTGTTCTTCGGCAACAGCGGCGCCGAGGCCAACGAGGGCGCGATGAAGCTGGCGGTGAAGTACTTCTACGAGAAGGGCGAGGACCGCTACGAGATCCTCACCGCCAACAACTCCTTCCACGGCCGCACGCTGGCCACCATCGCCGCCACCGGCCAGAAGAAGTACCAGAAGCCCTACGCCAGGCTCCTGCCGCCGTGCGTCAAGAACCTGCCCTTTGGCGACCTTTCCGCCCTGCGCGCCGCCGTCACCCCCCACACCGCCGCGGTGATGCTGGAGGTCATACAGGCCGAGGGCGGCGTGATCGCGGGCACGAAGGCGTACATACAGGGCGTGCGCGCGCTGTGCGACGAGATGGGCCTGCTGCTGATCATCGACGAAGTGCAGACCGGCATGGGCCGCTGCGGCAAGCTCTTTGCCCACGAGCTCTACGGCATCACCCCGGACATCATGACGCTGGCCAAGGCCCTGGGCGGCGGTCTGCCCATCGGCGCGGTGCTGGCAAAGGACGCGGTCGCCTCCGCCTTCCACCCCGGCGACCACGGCTCGACATTCGGCGGCAACCCGCTGGCCTGCGCCGCGGCCCTTGCGGTGTTGACGACCATGCTCAAAGAGGACCTCCCCGAAAAGGCGGCAAAGACCGGCGCCTACCTTAAGGAAAAGCTGCAGGCCGTCGCGGCGAAGCATCCGCAGGCCGTTTCGGAGGTGCGCGGCGAAGGGCTGCTGCTGGGCCTTGCGCTGCAGCCGGAGCGCAAGGCAGGGGACCTGGTCCAGGCGCTGCTGAAAAAGGGCTTTGTCACCGGCACGGCCGCGGGCAACGTGCTGCGCCTGCTGCCGCCGCTGATCCTGGAAAAGACCGACTGCGACGCCCTGTGCCAGGCGCTGGACGCCGTGCTCTGAAATCCAAGAAAAAGGAGAAACCCATGAACCTCTTGCAATACAGCCCGAAGAAGAAGTTTTCCCAGAAGCATTTGCTCACCTTGCAGGACTACACGCCGGACGAGATCCTGCAGGTGCTCTCCCTTGCCGCGAAGCTCAAGCTGCAGCGCAAGCTCGGCCTGGACCAGACGCAGATCCTGCGCGGCAAGAACATCGCCCTGATCTTCACCAAGCCCTCCATGCGCACCCGCGTCTCCTTTGAGGCGGGCATCCAGCAGCTGGGCGGCCACGCGCTCTACATCAGCGGGCCGGAGATCGGCCTTGGCACGCGCGAGTCCGTTTACGACGTGGCCAACGTCCTGAGCCGCTTTGTCGACGGCATCATGATCCGCACCTTCAAGCAGAGCGACGTAGAGGGCCTGGCCAACTACGGCCAGATTCCGGTCATCAACGGCCTTACCGACGACTACCACCCCTGCCAGGTGCTGGCGGACCTGCTGACGCTCTACGAGCACAAGGGCGCGCTCGCCGGCAAGAAGCTGGCCTTCGTCGGCGACGGCAACAACATGGCCAACAGCCTGATGATCATCTGCTCCAAGCTCGGCGTGGACGTTGCCATCGCCACGCCCGCCGCCTACGCGCCGCAGGACACCTACGTCTCCTGGGCCAAGGAGAACGCCAGGGCCGCCGGTTCCAGCGTGACCATCACCACCGACATCGCCGAGGCGCTCTCCGGCGCGGACGCGGTCTACACCGACGTCTGGGCCTCCATGGGCATGGAGGCGGAGACGGAAAAGCGCGCCCGCGACTTTGCCGACTACCAGGTGAATGCCGCGGTCATGAAGCTGGCCAAGCCCGATGCCCTCTTCCTGCACTGCCTGCCCGCCCACCGCGGCAGCGAGGTGACGGACGAGGTGATGGACGGCCCGCAGTCCGTCGTCTTTGACGAGGCGGAGAATCGCCTGCACGCGCAGAAGGCCGTGCTGGCGCTCCTGATGGGCAAGCTCTAAAGAGAAGAGCGAAGGAGGGAAAAGCGCTATGATCGTGGACATCAAGGAGGCGACGCCCGCCGACGCCGAGGCGATCCAGGAGATCATGCAGGACGCTTTCCGCAAGTACGAGCGGGACCTGGGGATGAGCGGGCACGTCACGGCCCTGAAGGAGACGGTGGAGGACATCCGCCGCGACATCGAGGAAAAGACGGTGCTGGTGGGCTTTGTGGACGGGGTCGCCGTGGGCTCGGTGCGCGTGGAGATCATGGGGGACCTGGCCTATCTCTCGCGCTTTGGCGTGCGCAGCGCCATCACAAAGAGCGGCATAGGCGGCATGCTCATCGACAGGGTGGAGGTGCTCTGCCGCGAGCAGAGCGTGCGCGCCATCGCCCTGCACACCTCCTCGCGCATGTTCGGCCTCATCCGCTTCTACTACGGCCACGGCTACTTCATCCATTCCACGGAGACCTCGCGCGGCTACATCCGCGCGCTGCTCGTGCACGAGCTGGAGATGCCGGGCTCCTATGACCTTACGCCCATACTGGACCGCTGAGGTTGAAAACCCTCCCCTTCTGTGGTATCCTGAAGACAGGGAAACCGCGAAAGGGAGGGATTTTTGTATGATGGCAGCGATCGTGATCCTTGCGGTACTGGCGGTGCTGACCGCGGCGCTCTTTGTCCGCGTAAACGAGTACGGCGCGCCGCAGATGAAGCTCCTTGTCAAGGGCCTTGCCAGCCTGCTGTTCGTGCTGCTGGGCGCCGTCTGCGCCGCAAGGACCGGCGGGGCCTACGCCGCCCTGCTGGTCGCGGGGCTGGTCTTCGGCGCGGCCGGGGACGTGCTGCTCCAGCTGATGGACTGCCGCCCGCGGGAGAAGGAGAAGTTCTTCCGCGCAGGGCTTGGCGCGTTCCTGCTCGGACACCTCTTTTACATCGTCGCCTTCGGGATGCTGGGCGGGGCTTCCCTTTGGGCGGTGCTGGGCGCGGCGGCGCTGTTTGCCCTGCTGTTTTGCCTGCAGTTCCCGCTCCGCCTGGACCTTGGCGCGCAGAAGCTGCCGGTCTACCTCTACGCCGCGGTGATCTCGCTGATGGCGGCCTTTGCCGTGGGCGCGGCCGGTGCGACCGGTGCGGCCGGTGCGACCGGTGCGACCGGCGCTGGCGGGCGCGGCGTGCTGGCGGCGCTGGGCGGACTGCTCTTCGTCGTCTCCGACGCGATACTGGCGCTGATCTTCTTCAGCCCCCTGAAGAAGAAGCGCCTGCCCGCATGGAACCTCATCACCTATTACGCCGCGCAGATCCTGCTGGCGCTCTCCATCGCCCTGGGCTGAGGCGGGAGCGGAAAAGCGGCCCCCGGGCAGACGCCGGAGGCCGCTTTTTCCGAACGATAAAAATCAAAAGCGCCGCCCGCTGAGTCAATTCTCAACAAACAGCACCTTTGCAACGCAGTCATTATAGCAGGTCGTTCGCCCATGTTCAAGTTTTGGCGGCAGAGTTCAACGATTTTTAACAAATTGCGCGAAATTGCGCGGCTGCTCGCGCCGTGGTATAATGAGAGGGATATTTGGCGGGAGGGAAGATATGCACAGATTTTTTGCCGAGGAGCGCGGCTGCATCCGCGGCGAGGAGCTAAAGCACCTGCGCCAGGTGCTGCGCCTTGCGCCCGGGGACGGGATCGAGGTCCTGTATGAGGGGCGGCGCTTCGCCGCGCGCCTTACCGAGGTTTCCCCCGAGGCGGCGCTCTACGCGGAGGGGGAGGAACTGCCCTCCCACGAGCCGCGCTGCCGCGTCACGCTCTACCAGGGCCTTTGCAAGGGGGAGAAGATGGACTTCCTCGTGCAGAAGTGCACGGAGATGGGTGTGCACGCCATCGTGCCGGTGGAGATGGCGCGCTCCGTGGCCCGCGCCGAGCGCGCGGAGAAGAAGGCCGAGCGCTATGCCCGCATCGCCCGCGAGGCGACCAAGCAGTGCGGCCGCGCCCGCGCGCCCGAGGTGCTGCCGGCGCTGTCCTTTGCCCAGGCGCTAAAGCGCATGCAGGCGCACGAAAGGCTGCTCATGCCCTACGAGGAGGGCGGCATCGCCTTTGGCGCGCCCCTTGCGGCGCGGGACGTGGGCCTGCTCATCGGCCCGGAGGGCGGCATCGCGCCGGAGGAGGCCGAGGATGTGCGGGCCGTCGGCGGCGTGGCCGTGACGCTGGGCAGCCGCATACTGCGCACCGAGACCGCCGGGCTCGTGGCGCTGACGCTCGTACTGCACTGCGCGGGCGATCTGGGAGGGGAGGACTAGTATGAAGCGCGTTGCCTTTATGACGCTGGGCTGCAAGACCAACCAGTACGACGCCGAGTACATGCGCGAGCGCTTTCTGGAGGCGGGCTACGCGCCCTCGCGCTTTGACGAGATCGCGGACGTCTACGTGATCTGCACCTGCATGGTGACCGCCACGGGCGAGCACAAGTCGCTCAAGTACGTGCGCCAGGCCGCCCGCCGCAACCCGGCGGCGGACATCGTCGTCACCGGGTGCGTGGCCCAGCACGAGGGGGAGAAGCTCTTCCTGCCCGGCGTGCGCCTGGTGCTGGGCAACGCCCGGCGGAGCGAGATCGTGTCCCTGCTGGAGCGGGCCAGGCGCGAGGGCCGCGCCCTGTGCGCGGTGGAGGACCTGGCGGGCGCCCCCTTTGAGCCGTTGCGCGTGGTGGCTCACGAGGGCCGCACGCGCGCGGTGATGAAGATCCAGGAGGGCTGCGACAACCGCTGCGCCTACTGCATCATACCGGAGGTGCGCGGCCCCATCCGCTCGCGCAGCCTTTCCGACGTCGCGCGCGAGGCGCGGGAGCTGGGGGAGGCGGGCTATCGCGAGGCCGTGCTCACCGGCATCCATCTGGCCAGCTACGGCCGCGACTTTGCCGACGGCACGAGCCTTCTAAACGCGGTGGAGGCGGTCTGCGCCGCGCCGGGGGTCGAGCGCGTGCGCCTGGGGTCGCTGGAGCCGGCCTGGATCGACGAAACGTATGCAAGGCGCCTGGCGGAAAACGACAAGCTCTGCCCGCAGTTCCACCTCTCGCTGCAGTCCGGCTGCGACAAGGTCCTCGGGCGCATGCGGCGGCGCTACACCACGGCGCAGTTCCGCCGCGCGGTGCAGAGCCTGCGCGCGGCCTTCCCCGGCTGCGCCGTCACCACCGACGTCATCACCGGTTTTCCCGGCGAGACGGAGGCGGATTTCCAGGAGACGGAGATCTTCTGCCGCGAGATCGGTTTTGCCCGCATGCACGTCTTCCCCTATTCCGAGCGCCCTGGCACGCCGGCGGCGAGCTTTGACGGCGCCGTGCCCATCGCCGAGCGCGAGGCGCGCGCCCGCCGGCTCATCGCCCTTGGCCGCGAATTGGAGGAGCGCTATGTGCGCAGCCTCCTTGGCCGCACGGTCGAGGTCATGGTGGAGGAAGAGGAGAGCGGCTATTCCCGGGAATACGTGCGCGTGCGCGTGCCCGGGGCCGGGGACGGCGAGATCGTGCGCGCCGCCGTGGAGACCCTGGAGGGGCTGACCGCCGTCGGCCGCCGCCTGCAAACACCATAGGTTTTAAGGAGGAAAAGAAACATGGACTGCCTGTTCTGCAAGATCATCGCCGGGGAGATCCCCTCGACACTCGTCTACGAGGACGCGGACTGCATCGCCATCCGCGACATCAACCCCCAGGCCCCCACTCACGTGCTGGTCATCCCCCGCACGCACTACAAGAACCTGACCGAGGCCGCCGCGGCCGACCCCGCGCTCGTCGGCCGCCTGATGCGCGTTTGCAGCGAGGTGGCAAAGCGCGAGGGCGTGGCCGAGGACGGCTACCGCGTCGTGACCAACATCGGCGTCAACGGCGCGCAGAGCGTGCAGCATCTGCACCTGCACGTGCTGGGCGGCGTTCGGCTCACCGAGCGCATGGCATAAACCGTTCACGGAAAATTTCTTTGGAAAAGCGCCGCGGGAGACTGGATTTCCCGCGGCGCCTATGCTATACTGATAGAGCACAGCCCATTGGGGCGCTGAATGCATGACTGAGCCGCCTAATGTGTGTTTTTTGTAAAGAGAGGGATTTAACCCCTTGACAGAATCCCTTCTTGGACGGTATAATAGTATGTATTCATTTATGCCCGGTGTGGCATCACGGTATGCGCGAGGGGAGGGAAAGCAATGTCTGAAATCCGCGTTGGGGAAAACGAATCCCTGGAAAGCGCTCTCAAGCGTTTCAAGCGCAAGTGTGCCCGGTCCGGCGTTCTGGCCGAGGTCCGCAAGCGCGAGCATTACGAGAAGCCCAGTGTCAAGCGCAAGAAGAAGGCTGAGGCAGCCAGGAAGCGCAAGTACTGATCCCGCTTTCGCAAACAGACGCCCTGTGCAAACAGGGCGTTTTTTGTATACCGGCAGGTCCGCGGGATGCGTCTGGAGGAGGCAAAGATGCACTATATCAAGATCCGGGCGGAAGAATTGGACCAGCTGATGGAATTGCAGAGGGCGTACAAGGCGGAGATCGGAGAGCGCGCGCCCACAGACGCGGAGCTGGAGAGCCTGCAAAGGGCCATCGAAGGGGAGCAGATCCAGTTTTACGGCTGTACTTGCGAGAGAGCGCTTGTCGCGTGCTGCTCGATCTGCGTCACCTATTCGACGTTTCAGTATGACAGATCCGGCGTGCTGGAGGATTTTTATATTCGGCCCGAGTACCGGCATCGGGGCATCGCGCGGAAGCTGGTCGCCTTTGCGCATGAGCAGAGCGGCGTGGGTTCGCTCACGGTCGGGTGCGCGGACTGCGATGTGAAGATGTACCAGGCCATCGGGTTTCGGACGCCCTTGGGAAATCTGCTGGCCTACGGAGAGTAGATCAGCGAAAGAGGGGCGCAGGAGCACCGTGCGAAAGAGTTCCCCCAAAGGACGCGGTTGAGGAAGCGGGGCGAGACAGAGCGTGATCGAAAACTACTTGAGCGGAGGCGCGGGCCTGGAGCCCGTCGCCGGGGCGCTGTTTGCATTGGGCGTCATGCTGCTGCTGCTCGAGGCGGTGGGGCCGGGCTTGGGCGCGTCCGGGTTCCTCGGCGCGGGCTGCGCGCTGGCCAGCTTCCTGCCGGACGCCGCTTCCGGCAGCGAGCCGTGGCTGACGGTGGTGCTGGCGGGGCTGGGCGGCGCGCTGCTGCTGTTCGACGCGCGGGCGGCGGGGTTCGGCTCGTTCGGCGTCTTTGGGCTGCTGTTGCTCGTCGGCGCGCTGGCCCTTGGCGCGGCGACGATGCAGCAGTTTCTCTTTACGCTGCTGGCCGCCGCGGTGCTCTGCGCGCTCGCGCTGCCGGTGGCGCTGCTGCGCCTGCCGCGCTCTCCGGCCATGGAGCGCATCCGCCTGCAGGAGAAGCTGGAAGGGGGCAGCGCGCGCGGCGTCCGTCCCCTGCCCGCGCCCGGCGCGCGGGGGCGCGCCTGCGGGGATCTCAAGCCGCGCGGCACGGTGGAGATCGCGGGTGAGCGCTACGAGGCCCGCGCCGAGCGCTTCATCGAAAAGGGTGCGGTGGTGCGCGTGCTTCGCGCCGAGGGGAGAGAACTGCTCGTGGAGCCCGATCTGTAGGCAATTGCCTGCCTCAAGGGCGGCGGCCGCAGGCTGGGAAACAGGTACGCCCGCCCCCCACCCCCGCCACCCCGCCGGGGAGCGGCGGTTCCGGCTGCGCCGGAACGCGGGGTGCGCGCTGCGCGCGACCCCGCCAGCGGCCTTGCGGCCGCTGCGCCGCTCCCCTCGCCCCGTCCCACGCCCGAAACGCCGGCGCGTCCCGCCCGAAGTACGCCCCGCTGCGGTCCGTCGGGCCGGAGACGTTCGTGCGGGGAAGTTCCCCGCGATTTCGCGCTGTCGTCCGGGCGTGCGCATGGGGAGGCGCGAAGCGACTCCCCTTGGCCCCCCACGAGCGGCAAAGCCGCGCCTGGGGGTTCCCTCGCCCCCCCGGGGGGGGTCAGAGCAGCGCCAGCGCCAGTACGCCGCTCAGCAGCGCCAACAGCAGCAGCACCGCGCAGTAGCGGGCGATGAGCCTGGCGCGGAATACCTGCGTCAGGAGCGCCCATTCGGCGATGGAGAACAGCATCACCGCCAGCAGGAACGTCAGCGAAACCGCCGGCGAGTAGGCGTATATCGTCTGCACAATGGGCAGTATGGAGAAGACGTCCGAGTGCAGACACCCCCCCAGCAGCGCCGCCAAAGGCAGGGCCAGCGCATTCCCCGTCAGCGCGCGGGAGATCCACGCCTGCGGCACAAAGGCCGATATGGCCGAAGAAGCCGCCACGCCCAGCAAAAGGAACGGCCATACGCTGCGAAACGTCAGCCAGGCCGAGCACAGCGCCTTGACAAAGCGCGAGCGCACGCTGTTCTCATCGTGGTGATGGTGGTGCTCCGCCTGCAACCGGTCCAGGTGCACCAGCTTCTCCGCGCCGCGTCCCCCCACCAGCAGTGAGGAGAGCACGCAGATCCCCAGCGCGCAGATCGTGTACATCGCAGAAAAGCGCAGGTCCATCTGCGCATACAGCGTCGTCAGCGCCGTGAGGTTCAGACAGGAGGCCGCCGTAAGAAACGCCAGACACACCGAGAGCGGCACGCCCGAGGCCAGGAACCCCATCAGGATCGGGATCACCGAGCAGCTGCAAAAGGGCGAGAGCATCCCCAGCCCCATGGCCAGCGCGTAGCCTGGCACGCCCTGCAGCCGGTGCAGCCGCCCGCGCATCTTCTCGTAGGGGATGTAAGTCTGTATGTAGGAGACCAGCGTCACCACCGCAAACAGCAGCACCGCGATCTCCAGAAAGTCCGAAAGCCCGTGCGCCGCAAAGTGACAGACGCTCTCCGGCGCGCCGACGCGCGCTAAACCTTCCTCCAACGGCCCTTCGATCAGCGGCCCAAAGAGGCTGAAGTGTTCGTGTTCCATGTCGTTCCCTTTCTCTTTCTTGGGGCCCGTCCGAAAGGCCCGCTCCAAATTTCAGTGTACCATACTGTCCGAAAAATGCAATGGGTTCCGCAGATTTTCTATGTTATCGATTTGAAAAGCGGAAGAAGTTTGACGGAAAGCATGAAAGACTGCGCATACTTTGTAAGGAAACGCAGGACGCGCGGTTTTTCATGAACGACTGCGCATA
This sequence comes from uncultured Clostridia bacterium, assembly GCA_944381265.1. Classification (GTDB taxonomy): domain Bacteria; phylum Bacillota; class Clostridia; order Christensenellales; family UBA1750; genus Spyradocola. The sequence continues at coordinate 2,347 of CALWKN010000162.1, read as the reverse complement.
TGAGAAAAGATCGAAGAAGGGCGAGAAAAAGGCGTTGACATTTTGGCGGGAGAGGAATAGAATATCTTTGTACACGTTGAAGGAGAGAGTACGCTTCCGACGTGCCGCGCAACGCACAGGGAAGGGCCGCCATGGACTGCAAGCGCCCTACGCGCGGGGACGGGAAGCGGAAGGACACTCCGGAGTGACCGCAGCAGCCTGCGTTACCAAAGCAAAGAGCGGCGTAAGGGGAGATCCGCTCCCCGCAGGCGCAACGAAGGTGGCACCGCGTAAGAGCGATCTTTCGTCCTTCCTGACAGGGGACGGAGGATTCTTTTTTTGCCCGAATTTCGGGGAACAGGAGAAAGGAGAATTCCGCATGAACAACATCGGCTTTCGCAGGACGCATATGTGCGCCGAGATCGGCGAGAGCAACGCCGGAGAGCTTGTAAACCTCTCCGGTTGGGTGCAGCGCACCCGCAACCTCGGGTCCATCATCTTTGTCTGGCTCCGGGACCGCACGGGCCTTGTCCAGCTCGTCTTTGACGAAAAGGACTGCGACAAGGAGACCTTCGCCCTGGGCGAGAGCCTGCGCGGCGAGTACGTGCTCTCCGTGCAGGGGCGCGTGGCCCTGCGCGACGCGGCGGCGGTGAACGAAAAGCTCAAGACCGGCCGCATCGAAGTGTTCGTCCAGAAGGCCATACTGCTCAACAAGGCCGAGACCCCGCCCATCTACATCGACGACGACCACCCGGACGAGAGCGAGACGGTGCGCATGAAGTACCGCTACCTCGACATCCGCCGCCCCAGCGTGCAGCGCACGCTGCGCATGCGCCACAAGATCGTGCAGACGCTGCGCAACTACATGGACGGGCAGGACTTCGTCGAGATCGAGACGCCGATACTGACCAAGTCCACCCCCGAGGGCGCGCGCGACTTCCTGGTGCCCTCCCGCCTGCACCACGGCACGTTCTATGCGCTGCCGCAGAGCCCGCAGATCTACAAGCAGCTGCTGATGCTGGGCGGCTACGACCGCTATTTCCAAATCGCCCGCTGCTTCCGCGACGAGGACAGCCGCGCCGACCGCCAGCCGGAGTTCACCCAGTGCGACATCGAGATGAGCTTTGTCGAGCCCGAGGATGTGCAGACCGTGGTCGAGGGCGCGTTTGCGGAGGTGTTCCGCAGCGTCAAGGGCATCGAGCTCAAGCTGCCGCTGGAGCGCATCACCTGGCAGTACGCCATGGATACCTACGGCTCCGACAAGCCGGACAGGCGCTTTGGCCTCACCATCCACGACGTCTCCGAAGCGGTGCGCGGCTGCGGCTTCTCCGTGTTTGCCAAGGCGCTGGAGAGCGGCGGCACGGTGCGCGGCATCAACGCCAAGGGCCTGGCCGCCAAGATCAGCCGCAAGGAGATCGACGCGCTGAGCGAGTACCTCAAGACCTTTAAGGCCAAGGGCCTGGCCTGGATCAAGGTGCAGGAGGGCGGCGCCGTGCAGTCGCCGATCGCCAAGTTCCTCTCCGAGGAGACGATGGCAAAGCTGCTGGAGGCGCTGGACGCCGCGCCGGGCGACGCGCTCTTCTTCGTGGCGGACAAGCTGAGCGTGGTGCGGCAGTCCCTGGGCGCGCTGCGCCTGGAGATCGCCCGCAAGTACGACCTCATCGACAAGGACAAGTACGACCTGTTCTGGGTCACCGAGTTCCCGCTGCTGGAGTACGACGAAGAGGAGGGGCGCTACGTCGCCATGCACCATCCCTTCACCTCCGCCATGGACGAGGACGTGGACAAGATGGAGAGCGAGCCCGGCAAGGTGCGCGCCAAGGCCTACGACCTGGTGCTCAACGGCATCGAGATGGGCTCCGGCTCCATCCGCATCCACTCCAGCGAGATGCAGGAGCGCATGTTCAAGCTCATCGGCCTGCCGCACGACGTGGCCTGGGAGCGCTTCGGCTTCATGCTGGAGGCGTTCAAGTACGGCGTGCCCCCGCACGGCGGCTTCGCCTTCGGCGTGGACCGCCTGATCATGCAGCTGACGGGCGCGCAGTCCCTGCGCGACGTGCTCGCCTTCCCCAAGGCGGCCAACGCCTCCTGCCTGATGATGGAGACGCCCTCCACCGTCGACCCCGAGCAGCTCAAGATGTGCGGCATCGCCGTCGTGGACGAGGAGAAGTGATGGAGCGGGGGAGGCGCTGGGCTTCGCCCACCGCCGCCCCCGCCCACCCACCCCTTTTGCCGCTTTGGCCGAAATCGGCCAAGGCGGCGCGGCTGCGGCCGCTGGATAGCACACGGCAGGTGCAGCGCTTTCTTTTGATGCTGCGCAGCGGCCCCGTTTCCCCTCAAAAAACGAAGGGGAGACGGGGCCGCTGCG
>CALWKN010000161.1 GCA_944381265.1 uncultured Clostridia bacterium | reverse complement strand
CGGGGAGGTCCCCTGCGCCTGGAGCGCGCGCTACCGCAGCCTGATCGGCACGGGGACGGTCACTTTCCTGGAGGGCGCGGAGGAAAAGCGCGAGGCCCTGCAAACCCTGCTGCGGCACATGGGCTTTCCCGGCCGGGCGGAGATGCCGGAGGCGTCCTTACGCGGCGTTGCGGTGCTGCGCCTGGATGTGGACGCCTACACCTGCAAGGGCAACCTGCCGTAAGGGAGGGAACGCGCGATGCGCCTGCTGATCAGCGCCTGCCTGCTGGGCCTGCCCTGCCGCTACGACGGCACCAGCAAGCCCCTGCCCGATCTGCCCCGCCTGCTGGCCCTGCCGCTGGAGCTCGTGCCCTTCTGCCCGGAGCAGCTGGGCGGTCTGCCCACGCCGCGCCCACCGGCCGAGCGCCGCGGCGGAGGCGTCCGCACGCGGGATGGGCGGAACGTGACGGAAAACTACGCGCGCGGCGCGGAAGCGGCGCTGCGCCTTGCGCGCCTTCTGCACTGCCGGGCGGCGCTGTGCAAGGCGCGCAGCCCGGCCTGCGGCTGCGGCGCGGTCTACGACGGCAGCTTTTCCGGGCGCCTCGTCCCCGGGGACGGCGTGGCGGCGGATCGCCTGCGGGCAGCGGGGCTCGTCGTCTGCACGGAGGAGAACTGGCAGGCGGCGCTGCCGCCGCTGCTGCAAAAGGAGGGAGAAGATTGCTCTACTTAAAGAGCCTGACGCGCCTGCGGCCGGGGCCTGTGCAGGACTACCCGTTTTGCACGCCGCTGCTGCAGAACCTGACGCGCCTGGACTTTACCGCGCCGGTCACGGTGCTTTGCGGCGACAACGGCTGCGGCAAGACCACGCTGCTGGAGCTGGCGGCGGCAGTGCTGCGCCTGAACCGCATCGAGCCCCCGCACGGGCGCTCGGAGGAGGCGGACGGCCGCTCGGACGCCCAGCGCCGCCTCTATCAGGCGGCGGGCTGCTACCGCGCCGCCCTCTCCCGCAAGCCCGCGCACAACTTCTTCTTCGCGGCGGAGGACTTCACCCGCTACGTGGGCTTTGTGGAGGCGGAGAAGCGCTTTGCCCGCGAGTCGCTTGCGCATCTCCGCGGCAGATACGGCAGTTCCTACGCCGAGGCCCTGGCTGCCCAGCCCTACAGCGGCACGCTGGACGAGCTCATGCGCCTGTACGGCGCGCCGCTGGAGCGGCAGTCGCACGGGCAGGGGTTCCTGGAGTTCTTCCGCGCCCGCCTGCGGCCCGGCGGGCTCTACTTCATGGACGAGCCGGAGGCGGCGCTCTCCTACGTCAACCAATTGGCGCTGATCTACCTCATCCAGGACGCCGTGCGGGAGGGCAGCCAGTTCCTGCTGGCCACGCACAGCCCGATCCTTTCGGCCATACCCGGCGCCTGCCTGCTGGAGATGGAGGACGGCCTGCTGCGCCAAACGGCCTATGAAGACCTTGGCCTGGTGCGCTTTTTGTCGCATTTCCTGCGCGCGCACGAACACATACTGGCCGCGGGCGATGCTTCGCCTGAGGAACAATAAGCACTGCGAACAAAACGGAGGGCGGGGAGCGTTTGCCCTCCGTTTTGCTGCTTTTTTCCCGCGGGGGAACGGTTAAATTTCCTTGAATTCCGACTCTTTTTGCCCGCCGTGGTGTATACTGTTAAATGTCGAATCATTGCTCTTTCTGCCCAAACGAGGAGACGAGACCGAAAGTGATACGGATAGGTTTGGATGTGGGATCCACGACGCTCAAGTGCGTGGTGCTAAGCGAGCGCGGCGAGATCCTCTATAAGAATTATGAGCGCCACTTTTCGCAGATCACGCAAAAAGCGGCGGAGATGCTTGCGCAGATCCAGGCGCAATTCCCGCAGGAGGCGCGGGCCCAGCTGTGCATTTCCGGCTCGGCGGGCATGGGCTTTGCCGAGGGGATGTCCATCCCCTTTGCCCAGGAGGTCTACGCCACGCGCGTGGCCATTCGCCGCAACCTGCCAAAGACCGACGTTGTGATCGAGCTGGGCGGCGAGGACGCCAAGATCCTCTTTGTCTCCGGCAACATGGAGGTGCGCATGAACGGCAGCTGCGCCGGCGGCACGGGCGCCTTCATCGACCAGATGGCCACGCTCCTGGAGATCTCCCCGGACGAGATGAACGAACTGAGCAAGCGCCAGAACAAGATCTACTCCATCGCCTCGCGCTGCGGCGTGTTCGCCAAGTCCGACATCCAGCCCCTGCTCAACCAGGGCGCGCGCAAGGAGGACGTCTGCGCCTCGATCTTTGCCGCCGTGGTCAACCAGACCATCGCGGGCCTGGCGCAGGGGCGCGAGATCGCCGGGAACATCGTGTACCTGGGCGGGCCGCTGACGTTCTTCTCGGAACTCAGGCGCGCCTTTGACCTGGCGCTGCACACCGAGGGGCTCCTGCCGGAGAACTCGCTCTACTATGTGGCCCTGGGCGCGGCGCTGCAGGCCGACGGCGAGGGCTTTGACCTCAAGGACCTGACGCGGCGCATCGCCCGCTACACGGCCAGCGGCTCCTACGTCGGCTGCCGCCCGCTGTTCGAGAGCCAGGCTGCCTACGACGCCTTTGTCGCCCGCCACAAGAAGGACGAGATGCGCGTCACCGGCTGCCTTAAGCCCGACAACATCGCCTACATCGGCATCGACGCCGGTTCCACCACCGTCAAGGCCGTGGTGCTGGACTCCGAGGAGAACATCGCCTTCTACCGCTATCTGCCCAACAGCGGCAACCCCGTGCCCCTGGTCAAGGCCTTCCTGGAGGAGGTCTACCGCCGCTTCCCGGACATCGCCATACGCGCCGCCGCCTCCACCGGCTACGGCGAGGAGATCATCAAGAACGCCTTTAACGCGGACTTTGGCCTGGTGGAGACCATCGCCCACTTCACCGCCGCAAAGAAGTTCGACCCGGACGTGGACTTCATCATCGACATCGGCGGCCAGGACATCAAGTGCTTCAAGATCCGCGGCGGCGTCATCGACAACATCTTCTTAAACGAGGCCTGCTCCTCCGGCTGCGGCTCGTTTTTGCAGACGTTTGCCGGGGCGCTGGGCTATTCGATCGAGGACTTCGCCAAGGAGGGCCTCTTTGCCGACAAGCCCGTGGACCTGGGCTCGCGCTGCACGGTGTTCATGAACTCCTCCGTCAAGCAGGCGCAAAAGGACGGCGCGTCGCTTGCCAACATCTCCGCCGGCCTTTCCATCAGCGTAGTAAAAAACGCGCTCTACAAGGTCATACGCGTGGGCTCCGCGGCGGAGCTCGGGCAGCACATCGTGGTGCAGGGCGGCACGTTCCTAAACGACGCGGTGCTGCGCGCCTTTGAGCAGGAGATCGGCCGCGACGTCGTCCGCCCCTCGCTTGCCGGCATCATGGGCGCCTACGGCGCGGCGCTCTACGCAAAACAGCACCAGAGGACGGAGTGGTCCGGCCTGCTCTCGCGCGGGGCGCTGGAGAACTTCACCCACGAAGTGCGCGCCATGACCTGCAACGGCTGCACCAACCACTGCCGCCTGACCATCAATACCTTTGCCGGCGGCAAGACGTTCATCGGCGGCAACCAGTGCACAAAGCCTTTGCGCACCTCGCACCGCAGCGAGCGCTACAACCTCTGCGACTACAAGCGCGAGCTGCTCGCCGCCTTTGGCTCCGTGCACGGGCGGCGGCAGAACATCGGCCTGCCCATGGGCCTGAACTTCTACGAGCTCCTGCCCTTCTGGCACACGTTCCTGACGCGCCTGGGCTTTGGCGTCACCGTCTCGCCCAAGACCACCAAGCAGCTCTACCATCTGGGCCAGGCCTCCATCCCCTCGGACACCGCCTGCTACCCGGCCAAGCTCATGCACGGCCACGTCCAGGCCCTGATCGACGCGGGCGTGGACGCCATCTTCTACCCCTGCATGAGCTACAACATCGACGAGCACCTGGGCGACAACCACTACAACTGTCCGGTGGTCGCCTACTACCCGGAGGTCATCGCCTCCAACATGAAGTCCCTGCAGGGCATCCCCTTTATCCACGACTACGTGGGCATCCACCGCCCGCACGACTTCCCCCGCAAGATGCACGAGATCCTCACCCGCCACTTTGGGGACGACATCAGCCTGCGCCAGGTCCGCTCCGCGGCCAAGGCCGCCTACGCCGCCTACGAAACGCATATGCGCCGCATCCGCGAAAAGGGCGAGGAATACCTGCGCCTGGCCAAGGAAAAGGGCCTGCCGGTGATCGTGCTGGCCGGGCGCCCCTACCACCTGGACGGCGAGATCTGCCACGGCATCGACGGCTTTATCGCCGACAGCGGCGCGGTGGTGGTGTCGGAGGACTCCCTGGGCGACGAGTACGTCAAGGCCCCGACCACGGTGCTCAACCAGTGGACCTACCACTCCCGCCTCTACGCCGCGGCGCGCTTCATCGCCGAGTCCGGCGACCCGCATGTAAACCTTGTGCAGCTGGTCTCCTTCGGCTGCGGCGTGGACGCCATCACCACCGACGAGGTGCGAAAGATTTTGGAGAGCCGCAGCCGCATCTACACCCAGATCAAGATCGACGAGATCACCAACCTTGGCGCGGTGAAGATCCGCCTGCGCTCGCTGTTCTCGGCCATCGGGGAGAAGGGAGGCTATACGCATGCCTGAAACGCGCAAAGTCGACGACCGCGGCCGCATCGAGTTCACCAAGGAGATGCGCAAGACCTACAAGATCCTCTTCCCCAACATGGCGGACATACACTTCCGCATCCTGCAAAACGTGTTCCGCGCCTACGGCTACAACATAGAGCTCCTGACCAACGACGGCCAGGAGGTGGTGGACGAGGGGCTGAAGTACGTCCACAACGACATCTGCTACCCGGCGCTGCTGACCATCGGCCAGATGATCTCGGCGCTCAAGAGCGGCAAGTACGACCTTGACCACGTGGCATTGATGATGAGCCAGACCGGCGGCGGCTGCCGCGCCTCCAACTACATCTTCCTGCTGCGCAAGGCGCTGAAAAACGCCGGCATGGGCCAGGTGCCGGTGATCTCGGTCAACCTCTCGGGGCTGGAGAAGAACAGCGGCTTCCAGATCACGCTGCCGCTGCTGCGGCGGGCGCTGGCGGCGCTGACCTACGGCGACCTGCTGATGCTGCTGTCCAACCAGACCCGCCCTTACGAAAAGAACCCCGGCGAGACGGACGCCCATGTCGCCGCCTGGGTGGAGAAGATCTGCGCCCAGTTCCTGCAGGGCAAGGGCTTCCAGCCCAAGGCCATCCGCAGCGCGCTGCACGAGATCGTGGCGGACTTTGAGTCCATCGAGATCCTGCCCGTGCGATGCGTCAAGGTCGGCATCGTCGGCGAGATCTACGTAAAGTACTCCGCCCTGGCCAACAACCATCTGGAGGACTTCCTCCGCTCCCAGGGGTGCGAGGTCAACGTGCCGGGCCTTATGGCCTTCATGCTCTTTAAGGTGGACAACCGCCTGGAGGACATCAAGCTCTACGGCGGCAACCCCCTAAAGGCCCTGGTGGTGCAGGCGCTCTACAACTACCTGGAGGTCTTTGAGACCTACACGCTGGACGCCGTCGCCGCCTCCAAGCGCTACCACAAGCCCGCCGCCTACCGCGAGATCAAGGAGATGGTGCGCCCCCTGATCGGCTACGGCTGCAAGATGGGCGAGGGCTGGCTGCTCACGGGCGAGATGATCGAGCTGATCCGCTCCGGCTACCAGAACATCGTCTGCGCCCAGCCCTTCGGCTGCCTGCCCAACCACATCGTCGGCAAGGGCAAGATCCGCCAGATCCGCGAGCTCTACCCCCAGGCCAACATCGTGCCCATCGACTACGACCCCGGCGCCACGCGCGTCAACCAGGAAAACCGCATCAAGCTCATGCTCTCCGTGGCGCGCGAGAACCTGCCCTCCTAAAGAAAAGCGCGCCTCCCCCCGCAGACAAGACAGATGGGAAAATTTTTCCGCATCGTCTCTGTCCGCGGGGTTTTTTGTCCGCAAAAAGTCCGGGCAAAAAGGCCTGTTTTTTCGCATTTTTGCCCCCGCGCCCGCCCAAAGCTTCCACCCGCTTCCATCTTCATATTCTTATACATGATAAAATCATATCATTGACACCCCCCGGGAATCCCGCTATAATAGGCACTGTGAAAGGGAGAGCGCCCCGGAGATCCTCCGGTTCATATCCCGATAATTTCCGCGGTCGCCGCCTTTCCCCGCCGGGATTTTTCCCGTCGCGAACGCTTGACAAATAGATATAGTTTTATAGATAAAGCCGCGCGGCGCTGCAAACAGAAAGCGTGCTGCAACAGCGGCTATGGGGGGTGCCATCAATAAAAATACGATGGCGTGGCGCGGCGTCCGGCTTTGGACGCCGCCTTTTCTTTGTCCACTTCTCCGCGCTGGAATTTTCCCCGGGGATATGGTATACTCGTTTCAGGCAACCGCCACAGAACAGACAAAAAGGGGGCATATTTCCATGAGAATGAACAGACTCGGCAACAGCGACCTGGTGGTCTCCGCCGTCGGCGCGGGCACCTGGGCCATGGGCGGCGACTTCTTCGGCGCCATCGACGACAAGAAGTGCATCGACTCCCTCTGCGCCTCGCTGGACCACGGCGTCAACCTCATCGACACCGCGCCCATCTACGGCAAGGGCCATTCCGAGACGCTGGTCGGCCAGGCCATCAAGGGCCGCCGCGACAAAGTCGTGCTCTGCACCAAGGTCGGCCTGCTCTTTGACGATCCCAAGGGCCGCCAGGGCAAGTGCCTGCAGGCGGACTCCATCGAGTACGAGATCGAGCAGTCCCTGCGTCGCCTGGGCACGGACTACATCGACCTCTATCAGATCCACTGGCCGGACGTCAACACCCCCATCGAGGAGACGATGGAGGCGCTGCTGCGCATCCAGAAGGCGGGCAAGGTGCGCTACCTTGGCGTCTCCAACTTCGACGTGCCGCTGCTGGAGCGCACGTTGCGCTGCGGCGCCATCGTAAGCACCCAGCCGCAGTACTCGCTGCTGGATCGCGACATCGAGGCGGACGTGCTGCCCTTCTGCCGCGAGCACAACATCGGCGTTTTGAGCTACGGCTCCCTTGGCGCCGGCATACTCACCGGCAAGTTCAAGGAGCCGCCCAAGCCTGAGGCGGGCGACAAGCGCGCCAACTTCTACCCCTTCTTCAGCGAGCCCTTCTGGTCCAAGACGCAGGAGCTCTTAAAGACGCTGCGCGCCATCGCCGAGGAGCACGACAAGCCCGTGACGCACGTGTCCATCAACTGGGTCTCCCAGCAGAAGGGCATGACCTGCGCCCTTACCGGCAGCAAGAACGTGGACCAGGCCATCATGAACGCCGCCGCCGGCGACTGGGACCTGAGCGCGGAGGAGCTGGCCCGCATCGACGCGGCCTACGACGCCGCTTTCCGCGCCTAACATCACGCCCAACGGAGGTCTTTCCCCATGTCCGTCTCCATACGCCTGGCCGGGCCCGACGACGCCGCAGCCATCGCCGCGCTCTACGCGCCCTATGTGGAAGAAACCAGCGTCTCCTTTGAGTACGAGGCCCCGAGCGCCGCGGAGTACCGCGGCCGCATCGAGGAGATCACGCGCTTTTTCCCCTTCTACCTCCTGGAGGAGGACGGCGTGCCCGCGGGCTACGCCTACGCCCACTTCTTCCACGAGCGCAAGGCCTACCAATGGGTGGCGGAGACGACGATCTACGTCGGCCGGGACTTCCACCGCCGCGGCTACGCCACGCTTCTCTACGGGCGCCTGCTGCGGGCGCTGCGGGCGCAGGGCTTCTGCGAGGCCGTGGCCATTATCGCCTGCCCCAACGCCCCTTCCGAGGGTCTGCACGAGAGCCTGGGCTTCCGCTTGATCGGCGTCTTCCCCAAGGCGGGCTACAAGCAGGGGCAGTGGCACGACGTCAAGTGGTACGGCCTGCCGCTCAACCCGCACGCGGAGCGCCCCCGCGACCCCGTTCCCTTTTCCGCCCTGCCGGAAGGGTTCTGAAAAAAATTTGCCTGCATTTTCCGGTTTGCCGCCGCGCGCTTTGCGCATACTAGACTTGCACCAAGAAAAGCAAGGAGGCAAACAATCATGCAGAACAAGACGACCGGACATCAGTGCATCCACTGTCAGGTGAGTTCCTGCGCCTACAACGACCGCCAGGGCGCGTCCTGCACGCTCTCGGCCATCGACGTCAAGCCCTGCGCCAACTGCGGCGACGGCCGCGCCGAGACCGAGACCAACTGCGCCAGCTACCGCGCCAAGTAACGCATTTTCCCCTTTCGGTGCAAAAAAGAAGCATCCCGCTCCCGGGATGCTTCAGACTGTCGAAAAAGCAGGGGCACTCTCTTGGGGATGCATGAAGGGGCCATAGCCCCTTCATCTTCAATCCGCAGCGGCGGCGTGTACGCCGCGAGGATGTCGGCCCGTAGGGCCGCTTTCCTTTATCCGCCCCCGGCCGTGCCCGAA
>CALWKN010000160.1 GCA_944381265.1 uncultured Clostridia bacterium | reverse complement strand
GCGTGGATTGAACTTGTACGAAGTCTGTGGTATACTGTTTGAAAAAGAATGGGGAAAGGGCGGGATGCCTGTGCTCTATACGCGAAATAAACCGCATAAAAGAAGACCGAATTGGCGAAATATTCTCCTGACCGCGCTGTGCCTCGCTTTGGTCGGCGTAAGCCTTACCCTGCTCGTGCGTGCGCTGCCCGGCTGGCTCCGCCGCGACACGAGCCTGAGCAACAGCCCGTCGCCCGCCGCGACGCCCACGCCCGGCGCCAACACCCCGGCGGCGGAGACGCCCGCGGCGGAGACCCCGGCAGCCGGGACGCCCGCGCCGGAGGAGAGCCCCGACGAGCCCACCGCGACGCCGCGCCGCGGCTCCGGCACGCAGAGCGTCACGCTGGGCGCCGTGGGCGACGTGCTGCTGCACGCCCACGAGCTGCAGGCCGCCAGCGTGGAGGGCGGCGGCTATGACTTTACCAACTTCTTCTCCCGCGTGGCCGCCTACACCTCCTGGCAGGACTTTACGCTGGCCTCTTTGGACGCCACCGTCGGCAGCGGCGGCTACGACGCCGACACCGCCCCGGCGGCGCTGCTGGAGGCGCTCTCCGGCGCGGGCGTGGACGTGGTCAATCTGGCCGGGTCGCGCATACTCTCCCGCGACATCGCCGGGGCGCAGGAGACCGTGGCCGCGGCGGAAGCGGCGGGCCTGCGCAGCGTGGGCGCCTACGCCAGCGGCGCGGACTATGTTCGCCCCCTGATCTTGGAAAAGGACGATCTGCGCATCGCGGTCTTGAGCTACACCGAGTCCACGCTCGACAGCCCCGAGGGCGCGGCGGACACCGTCAAGTACCTGACCGAGACCGCCTTTGACAACGACATGAAGCAGGTCGAGGGCGACGAGATCGGCGTGGACTTCGTGGTGGTGTTCGTGCGCTGGGACGGCGACGAGACGGGTCTCACCGACGAGCAGCGCGACTGGGCGCAGGTCTTTGCCGACCGCGGCGTGGACGTGGTGCTCGGCCTGCACGCGGGCCTGCCGCAGACGCTCACCTACGTCCAGGGCGCGGACGGCGGCCGCACGCTGGTGGCGTATGGCCTGGGCAATTTCGTCGGCCCGACCCGCTCCGGCGGCCACGACGCGGGCTACGTGCTCAGCGTCACGCTCAGCAAGAACTTCGACACGGGCGAGACCTCCTTTGACAGCGTCACCTACGCGCCCACCTGGGTGCTGAAGTACTCGTCCGGCGGCAAGTACGCCTTTGAGATCCTGCCGACGGTGGACTACGGCGAAGGCCGCTACCAGAACATGAGCGCCGCCGACCGCACGCGCGTTGCCGCCGTGTCCGGCGAGATCGAGGCGGCGCTGGGCGCCGACGCCGGCACGCTGGACGACACCGTGCGCCGGATGACCGACGGCGTCAGCACGGTCGTGCAGGAGGAAGAATAAACGAAAAATGGGGCGCTCAGGGCTTTTCTCTCGGAGCGCCTTCTTTATGCATGTACATCAAGGAGGAAACATGGGACCGCAGTTTTATCTCATCACGGGCGTCATGGCCTCGGGCAAGTCTACGGTGGCGGAGCACCTGGCGCGCAGCATCGAGCCCTGCGCGCACGTGCGCGGCGACACATTTCGCCGCATGATCGTCTCCGGGCGGCGCGAGATGGGGGAAAAGCCGGAAGCGGAGGCGCTGCGCCAGTACGCGCTGCGCTGCGACCTGGCCGCGCAGACGGCCCGCGCCTACTTTCAGGCGGGCTTTTCCGTCGTGCTGCAGGACAACTACTACGGCCGGGCGCTGCCGGAGATGCTCGAAAGGCTGCGCGGCCTGCCGGTGCGCGTCGTCCGCCTCTGCCCGCGGCCGGAGGTGGTGGAACAGCGCGAGCGGGAGCGCGGCAAGACGGGATACGCACACTTTTCCGTGCGCGCGCTGTGCGCGGACTTTCTGCGGGAGACGCAGCCCTTGGGCCTTGCGCTCGACAACAGCGAAGAGACGCCGCAGCAGACCGCAGAGCGCATACTCGCGCACGACTGGGCGTGAAAAAACCGCCCCCGAACGGGGCGTTCGGGAGCGGACGGCGGCAAAGGACGCGCCTTAGGGCATGAGCAGTTCGCGCACCAGGTCGTAGCGGATGGTGCCCTCGTAGTTGGCGGGCAATTCGAGCGTGACGCTGACCAGGCGCGAGTATTCCTCGTTGTCCACAAAGGCGATGAACCAGCCGATCTCGCGCGTCTTGTCCGAGCCGATCTCGGCGGTACCGGTCTTGCCGTAGATGGTCAGGCCGTCTATGTCCGCGCGGCGGCCGGTGCCTTCCTCGACGACGCGGTGCAGCATGGGCACGATGGTCTCCAGCGCGTCCTGGGTCACGACGTCCTCCTTCCAGACCGAGACGGGCATTTCCTCCACCACCACGTACTCCGTGCCCTCCGTGCGGCGGGTGGCCTTGACCAGGCGCGGGGTCATGATGTCGCCGTCGTTGGCCAGGGCGGAAAACAGGCAGGCCATCTGCAGGGGCGAGGTCAGCAATTCGCCCTGCCCGTAGCCCGTGGAGGCGAGGAGCTGCCGGTTTTCGTAGTTGGCGGAGGAGAGGTAGTTCGGCTGGGAGACGCGCAGGTCAAAGGGGATGCGCTCGGAAAAGCCGATGCGCGTAAGGAACGGCTCCACCGTGTCCCAGCCCGCCTGCAGGGCCAGGAAGGCGAAGTAGATGTTGTCCGAATAGGTCAGGGCGTTGGACATATTCACCGGGCCATTGTAGTAGGACACGCGCGTGATGGCCGGATAGGGCCAGAACCCCGAGGGCGTCCACTGGTTCCTGTAGATCTCGCCGGTGAACTCGTAGTTCTCGTTGAGTATGTCGTACTCCAAAGACATGGCGGCCATGAAGGGCTTGATGGTGGAGCCGGGGATGTAGGAGCCCTGCACGGCGCGGTTGTAGAGCGGGGAGTTGGAGGCCTCGTCCACGTAGGAGGCCAGCGTCTCCGGGTCGGAGTTGAGCACGAAGAGGTTGGGGTCAAAGTCCGGGTAGGAGGAGAGTGCCAGCACGTCGCCCGTGTGCGGCTCCAGCACCACCACCGCGCCGGCCAGGCCGTCCTCCTGCATGGTGGCAAGCAGGTCCTCGGCCCGCTCCTGCAGGTCGAAGTCCAGCGTGATCTCCAGGTCCAGGCCGTCCACCGCCTCCTTGCGCGCCACGGTGGAGAGCCACTGGCCGTCGCTGGCGTAGATGTCCAGCGAGTAGCCCTTGGTGCCGCAGAGCGTGTCCTCGTAGGCCGCCTCCAGCCCGGTGCGGCCCACATAGGAGGAGATGTCGTATCGCTCGGGGTCGAGCGTCTCCAGCTCCTCGGCGGTGATGGCGGAGGTGTAGCCCATGGAGTGGGCGAAGAAGGCGCCGTTGGGGTAGTAGCGGATGGGCGTCATGGAGGTGCGGTTGACAAAGACGCCCGGCAGCGTGCTGAGCGCGCTCTCCGTGGCGCTGGAGACGCCGCCCGGCGGGTAGGACTTGATCACGACGGAGTCGTACTTTTCGGCGTTGCTGGAGTGGAGCAGGTCGCGCACGTCCTCGGAGTCCATGGAGAGGACGGAGGCAAGCGCCGTCACGGTGTAGGCCTCGTCCACCACCAAGGAGGGCTGGACGTAGACGCTCTCGGCGTAGCTGTTTATGGCGTAGGCGTTGTGGCCGCTGTCCAGGATCTCGCCGCGCTTGGGCGAGAGCGTGCGCAGGCGCACCACGTCGCTGGAGCGCAGATCGGCAAAGATCATGGCCGGGGTCCAGTTGAGCAGGAAGGTCCGCCGCTCCTCGGAGTAGTCCAGGGAGAAAACCACTTCCTGGGTGAAGGCGCCAAGGAGCGGGCTGTCGTAGGTCAGCGTCGCCTCCTGCAGGTAGCGCCCGCCGGAATCGACGCTGAGCGCGCCGTACTGCGCGGTGAGCGAGCTGAGCTCCAGGGCGGAGAATATGTTCTCGTAGCGCTCGGAGAAGTCCACCAGGCTCACGGCCTCCTGCGTCTCCGGGGCGAGCATGGCGTAGCAGCTGCCAAAGTCGTTCCGGTTGAGCAGGTCGATGAACTCGTTGAGGAAGGGGAGGGGGTCCTCCGTGGCGACGCCCGGGGCCTGGCGCGCGGCGGCCAGGGCCTTGAGGTCGATTTCGCGCGTGCTGGTGCCGCAGCCGGCCAGAAGGCACAGCGACAGCAGCAGGAGGAGCAGTTTGGTCAAGCGTCTGTGTTTCATGTGCAATCTCCTTGGGTCGTCAAAAGCCGCGGGGCTTCCCTCTATTATGAGGGAAAACGCCCTCTGTGTAAAGAAAAGATTTTCCCGGCGGATTGTTCCCGGCCGCACTTCGCGGAATTTGACAGCGCGGCAAAAATCCCGTAAAATACACTCTGTATGGGGAGCGGCTGTTTTGCCGCCTTTCCCCGGCAAATCAGAAAGCGAGGCAATGCCATGAACAATCTCGGCAGCGAACCGAGAACCCCGCACGCGCGCCCACCGCGCCGACGTCCCACGGGCCTGGAGGTCTGGAACGCCTTTGCCCGCGCGCTGGACGCGACCGCCCACTTCATCGTCTGGGCCGTCCGCAGGGCCGCCCGCGGCCTGCATCTGGCGCTGGCCCTGTGCATCCACGGCCTTGCCGTGGTGCGCGCGCTCACGCCCACGGTGCGCGCCCTGTGCCTGGCCCTGGCCTTTGTGCTGGCCCTGGGGCTCGCCCTTGGCGCCGCCCCGGCCCGCCGACTCCTCACCACGCGCACCGTCTCCTTTGTCGAGGACGGCATCGCCGCCCAGCTGCGCACGCAGGCGCGCACCGTGGCGGACGTGCTCACCGAGTACGACATCGCGCTGGGCGAGGGCGACGTGGTCTATCCCGCGCTGTCCGCGGAGCTGGAGGCGGGCGACGAGATCCAGATCCGCCGTGCGCTGGAGGTGCGCGTGCGCGCCGACGGGCAGACGCACACCGTCTCCCTGCTCAACGGCACCGTCGGCAAGGCGCTGTACCTGGCCGGCGTCACGGTCGACGCGGACGACATCGTCTACCCCGCCCGCACCGAGCTCGTCTCCTCCGGCATGGACATCACCGTCCGCCGCGTCGAGGTGCATGAGGAGACCGAGGAGCAGCGCATTCCCTACCACATCACCTACCAGGACAGCGACGACCTCTACCTCGGGGAGGAGGAGATGGTGCGCCAGGGCAGCGAGGGCGTCAAGGCCGTCACCTACCGCGTGGTCCACATCGACGGCGCGGAGACGGAGCGCACCGTCGTCTCCGAGGAGGTCGTGGAGCCCGCCTACAACCGCATCATCGCCCAGGGCACGCGGCCAACGCCCACGCCCCGGCCCACCGCGACCCCGCGCCCGGAGCGCACCGCAACTCCCAAGCCCACCTCTACTCCCAAGCGCACCGCCACCCCCAAGCCCGCAAAGACCCCGGATCCGGACGAAAAGGACGCGGACGAGATCACCGACAACACAATCACCGTAAATGGCGAAACCTACACCTACGCCCGCACGCTCACCGTCATGATCACCGCCTACACCCACACCGGCCGCAAGACCGCCACCGGCGTCTGGCCGGAGGTCGGCACCGTGGCCGTGGACCCCAGCGTCATCCCCTACGGCACGCGGCTCTACATCCCCGGCTACGGCTTTGGCGTGGCGCAGGACACCGGCGTCTCCGGCAACCACATCGACGTCTTCTTCGACACCGAGGCCGAGTGCATCACCTACGGCCGCAAGCGCGACCGAACCATCTACATACTGGAGTGAGAACATGAGGACCGGAGAGATACTGACGCTGCTGCGCGCGCGCGGCTTCCGCTTCACCCATTCCCTGGGGCAGAACTTCCTGGCCGACGAGGACGCGCTTTCCCGCATCGTGGACGCCGCGGCGGTGGACGGCCGCTGCGTGCTGGAGATCGGCGCCGGCGCCGGGTGCCTGACCGCGCCGCTGTGCCGCCGCGCCAAGCGCGTGCTCACCGTGGAGATCGACGATAAGCTCCTGCCGGTGCTGGAGACGGTGCTGCACGGGGAAAAGAACGTGCGCCTGGTCCACGGCGACGCGCTGAAGATCGATCTAGGCGCCCTCACGTCCGAGGCCTTTGACGGGGAGGACTTTGACGTGGTGGCCAACCTGCCCTACTCCATCACAACGCCCGTGCTCTTCCGGCTGCTGGACGGCGCGCTGCCCGTGCGCCGCCTGTGCGTCATGCTGCAAAAGGAGGCGGTGGACCGCGTCGCCGCCGCGCCCGGCAGCAAGGAATACGGGCCGCTGGCCGTGTTCACCGCCTACCGGGCCGAGATGGAGCGGCTCTTCCGCCTGCCGCCGGACTGCTTCGTGCCGCAGCCGCACGTCGAGTCCGAGGTCATCGCGCTGGACCTGCGCCCGCCGCAGCCCGAGGAGCGGGAGCTTCTGCGCCTTGTCAAGGACTGCTTCCGCATGCGGCGAAAGACGCTGGTCAACAACCTGCAGCAGCGGGGACTGACGCGCGAGGAGGCGCTGCACGCCGTGGAAAAGGCGGGGCTTACGAAGCTTACGCGCGCCGAGACGCTGGGACTTTCGGACTTTTTGCGCCTGCTGGAAATTCTTTCCCAGTAGGACGGTTGCAAACGGCGCAAACGTGGTATAATGAAGGCAGAGCAGCATATCCGCGAACGAAAGGAGACGCACCATGGAAAACATCAAGGGTACCCGCACCGAAGCCAACCTGCTCGCCGCCTTCGCCGGCGAATCCCAGGCCCGCAACAAGTACACCTATTACGCCTCCGCCGCCCGCAAGGAGGGCTATGTCCAGATCGCCAAGTTCTTCGAGGAGACCGCCGGCAACGAGAAGGAGCACGCCAAGATCTGGTTCAAGCTCCTGCACGACGGCGCCGTCCCCGGCACGGTGGACAACCTCAAGGACGCCGCCGCGGGCGAGAACTACGAGTGGACCGAGATGTACGCCGAGTTTGCCAAGGTGGCGCGCGAAGAGGGCTTCACCCGCATCGCCTACCTGTTCGAGGCGGTGGGCAAGATCGAGAAGGAGCACGAGGAGCGCTACAACAAGCTGCTGAAGAACCTGGAGTCCGGCCAGGTGTTCGAGCGCGGCGAGGAGAAGATGTGGATCTGTTCCAACTGCGGCCACATCCACTTCGGCAAGAGCGCGCCGGAGATCTGCCCGGTCTGCGCGCACCCCAAGGCCTACTTCGAGCTCAAGGCCGAGAACTACTGATCCCCCGCAGACACAAAGGCGGGCGGTTTCCGAAAAACGGAAACCGCCCGCCTTTTTTGTATGAGGAATGCGCCTGGATACGGGGAAGGCGCGTAAAAGGACCGTCACTCGTCGCCCTGCGCCTTCTCGCGCCGGAGCCGCCAAAGAAGGACCGCGCCCAGGTAGAGGAAGAAGAGCGCCAGCCCCAGCGGCAGCGCGGCCTCCGTCAGCTGCCCGGCGCGCGCGATCGCCTCCCCGGCCGCCAGCCGCATCGCCGCGACCGCGGCAAGGACCGCCCCATCCGCCAGGAAAAAGAGCGCCGTCCCCAGCGGATGCCGCTCCCTGCGGCTGAGGTACGCCCCGCGCCGCAGGGAGGCCGTGAAAAAGTACAGCGTGGGCGGGAGGAGCAGCGCCACGGCCTGCAGCAGCGGCGGCGCCCAGGGGTGAACCGTGTTCACCAGCCCGTTTGCCAGGATGAGCGCCAGCGTCAGCAGCAGTGCCCGAAACGCAATGCGGTATCGGATGGTCAGCTGGTATTCGTCGTAGTGCCGTTCCATGCGTCAATCCTCCTCCCAAAAGAGTTCGTCCAACGTCTTGCCGAGCGCGCGGCAGATCGCCCGGCACAGGCGGATCGTCGGGTTGTATTCGCCCGATTCCACGGCGTGGATCGTCTGCCGCGTCACGCCGACGGCCTCGGCCAGGGCCTGCTGCGTCAGGCCCTTTTCCCGCCGGGCGTCACGCAGGCGCAGGTTCTTTCCCATCGC
>CALWKN010000159.1 GCA_944381265.1 uncultured Clostridia bacterium | reverse complement strand
ATGGGCGGCCGCCTGCTGCGCGCCTGGATCGAGGAGCCGCTGACGCAGAAGGCGCAGATCGAGCGCCGACTGGACGCCGTGGAGGAGCTGATCCGCTCCTTCGTCTCCACGCAGGAGCTGATCTCCGCCCTGGAACCCATCTATGACATCGAGCGCCTGGTGACCAAGCTCTCCTACGACAGCTTCAACGCCCGCGACGCCCAGTCCC
Organism: uncultured Clostridia bacterium; assembly: GCA_944381265.1. Taxonomy (GTDB): domain Bacteria; phylum Bacillota; class Clostridia; order Christensenellales; family UBA1750; genus Spyradocola. The sequence goes on along the minus strand of CALWKN010000159.1, from coordinate 2,611 downwards.
TGGGCCAGTCCCTTGCCATGATCCCCAAGCTGCGCTCGATCCTCTCCGGCTATACCAGCGCAGCGCTGCTCGACATACGGGAGCGCCTGGACCCCATGCAGGACCTGAGCTCCCTGCTCTCCCGCGCCATCGTCGACGACCCGCCCTTTGCCGTCCGCGAGGGCGGCATCATACGCGACGGCTACAACTCCGAGCTGGACACGCTGCGCTCCGCGGCCTCCAAGGGGCGCGACTGGCTCTCCCGCTTCGAGGCGCACGAGCGCGAGGTCTCCGGCATCAAGAGCCTCAAGGTCGGCTTTAACAAGGTCTTTGGCTATTACATCGAGGTCCCGCGCTCCCAGGTCATAAACGTGCCCCTGCGCTACGACAGGCGGCAGACGCTGGCCAATGTCGAGCGCTTCACCACCAAGGAGCTCAAGCACGTGGAGGAGACGGTGCTGGGCGCGCAGGAGCGCGGCGTTGCCTTGGAGTACCGCCTCTTTTGCGAGGTGCGCGACCGCCTGAGCGAGCAGATCGTCCGCTTCCAGGAGACCGCCGCCGCCGTCAAGGAGCTGGACGCGCTGCAGTCGCTGGCAACGGTCGCCAGCGAGCGCGGCTACTGCCGCCCGGAGATGCACGAGGGCTTTTCCCTCTCCATACGCGATGGCCGCCACCCGGTCGTCGAGGCCTCCAGCCGCGAGCTCTTCGTGCCAAATGACACGGATCTGGACGAAGAAGCCCGCATGATGATCATCACCGGCCCCAACATGGCCGGAAAATCCACCTACATGCGCCAGGTGGCCCTGATCGTGCTGCTGGCGCACATGGGCAGCTTCGTCCCGGCCTCGCAGGCGCGCATCCCGCTGTGCGACCGCATATTCACCCGCGTCGGCGCCTCGGACGACCTTGCCGCCGGGCAGAGCACCTTCATGGTGGAGATGAGCGAGATGGCCGCGATACTGCGCGCCGCCACGCCCCGCAGCCTGCTGATCCTGGACGAGATCGGCCGCGGCACCTCCACGTTTGACGGCCTTTCCATCGCCTGGGCCACGGCCGAGTACATACTCAAGGAAAAGCGCCTCGGCTGCAAGACGCTCTTTGCCACCCACTACCACGAGCTCTCCGAGCTGGAGGGACGGCTGAAGGGCGTGGTCAACTACCAGGTCACCGTGCGCGAACACGGCGAGGAGATCCTCTTCCTGCGCAAGATCCAGCGCGGTGGGGCGGATTCCTCCTTCGGCGTGCAGGTGGCGGCCATGGCCGGCCTGCCGCACGCGCTGATCTCCCGCGCCCGCGAGATCATGGCCAAGCTCGAGGTCAACAACGTCAATGTCGAGACCATCGGCAGGAACATACTCGGCGGCAAGAAGGAGGACAAGCAGATCGGCCTGATGGAGTACGGCGCGGTGGACTTTGCCCAGGAAGTGGCCGCCTTGGACATGGATTCCCTGTCGCCGCGGGACGCGCTGAACCTGCTCTACGTGCTGCGCGAAAAGGCGCGCAAGATCTAAGCGAAAGGGGGCAAGACGCATGGCAAAGATACAGGTGCTGGACATGCAGACCGCCAACCGCATCGCCGCGGGCGAGGTGGTGGAGCGGCCCGCGTCCGTGGCCAAGGAGCTGCTGGAAAACGCGCTGGACGCCGGCGCCACCGCCGTAACGCTGGAGATCCGCGAGGGCGGCATCGCCTATCTGCGCGTCACCGACAACGGCAGCGGCATCGCGCCGGAGGACTGCCGCCTCGCCTTCGAGCGCCACGCCACCTCCAAGATCCGCTCCGGCGACGACCTTTCCCGCATCGGCACGCTGGGCTTCCGCGGCGAGGCGCTGCCCTCCATCGCCTCGGTCGCGCGCGTGGAATTGACCAGCCGCACCGGGGACGCCCCTTCCGGCGTGCGCCTTTCCATCGAGGGCGGCGTGGTCCGGGACGTGCGCGAGGCCGGCTGCCCCAAGGGCACGACGTTCGTCATGCGCGACCTCTTCTTCAACACCCCCGCCCGGCGCAAGTTCCTGAAGCGCCCGGCCACCGAGGCCGGGTACGTGGCGGACGTGGCCGCCGAGCTCGCCCTCTCCCGGCCGGAGATCGCCGTGCGCTTTGTCAACAACGGCAAGGTCGTCTTCCAGACCGTGGGCAACGGCGATCTGCGCTCTTCCATCTATGTGCTGCACGGCCGGGAGGTGGCCGCCGGGGCCCTGCCCTTTTCCTATGCGCAGGGCGCCACGCGCGTCTCTGGCTTTGTCGGCGTGGGGAACCTGGCCCGCAGCAACCGCGGCTACGAGCTCTTCTTCGTCAACGGCCGCTTTGTGCGCGACAGCGTGCTCTCCGCCGCGGTGGAGGCCGCCTGCCGCGAGCGCGTGATGATCGGCAAATACCCCTACTGCGTGCTCAACCTGGAGCTGCCGCCCGAGGCCGTGGACGTCAACGTCCACCCCAACAAGCTGGAGGTGCGCTTTAAAGAGGACTTCCCCGTGCGCGAGCATGTGCAGGCCGCCGTGGAGAGCGCCTTTGCCGATGCCGCGGAGGTGCTGCACGCCGTCGCCCCGGCGCACGACGCCCCGCCGCCGGAGCAGCTGGCCATGGCCCAGCCGACCCTCGGCGCGCCGGAGCAGCCCGCCTTCGCCGTGCCGCTGC
>CALWKN010000158.1 GCA_944381265.1 uncultured Clostridia bacterium | reverse complement strand
ATAAGGAAACGGGAGCCGGGCCTTGCGGCCCGGCTCCCGGCGGCCCGCCCCCCACCCCCGCCGCCCCGCCGGGAGGGGGCACGTTTGGCTCTCTGGGGAGGCGCGGGCTCCCGCGTTCCCGTTCGATCGTGCGCGGTCGCTGGCGGGCGGGCAGGCAGGCGCATCGATCTGACGCCTGGGAAGCTGCGCAGCCAGGGCCTGCGGGGCGGATGGTGGGGGCGGCGGACGCCCCGAAAAGCGCCTGGCAGGTCGTAAGGTGGGCGGGCCCGCGGACGCAACCTGCGAGAGCGTGTTTTTTGCGGAGAAGACAATACAAGAGGCGGCCCCGCCTGTGCCTGCGGGGCCGCCTTGGATCTTACTTGATGGTCTTCAGGTCGTAGGCGCGGGTGCCCAGGCCGATCTTCTCGGCCTGCTCCAGCGTGGCCTTCCACTCGATGTTGGGGTTGGAGTCCTTGAAGTTGTCGTGATGGCAGTGCCAGCCGGGGCTCTCGAGGTTGTCGGAGAGCTGGCTGCCGGGCATGGGCTTGGCGGCCATGCAGGCGTCGGCGCAGGCCTGGTCCAGGGCCACCGGGTCAAAGGAGGCGAACATGCCGATGTCGGGCAGTATGGGCGCGTCGTTCTCGCCGTGGCAGTCGCAGTTGGGGCTGATGTCCTGCACAAGGGAGATGTGGAAGCAGGGGCGGTCCTGGCAGACGGCCTGGGCGTACTCGGCCATCTTGCGGTCGAGCATCTCGTTGGCGGAGTCGTCCGGGCTGGAGATGGCGTCGAACGTGCAGGCGCCGATGCAGCGGCCGCAGCCCTTGCACTTGTCGTAGTCGATGACCGCCTTGTTGTTCACATAGGAGATGGCGTCGCTGCCGCACTCCTTGGCGCAGCGGCGGCAGCCGCGGCAGGCCTCGGCGTCCAGTATGGGCTTGCCGTCGGCGTGCTGGTCCATCTTGCCGGCGCGGCTGCCGCAGCCCATGCCGATGTTCTTGATGGCGCCGCCAAAGCCGGTCATCTCGTGGCCCTTGAAGTGGGTCAGGCTGATGAAGACGTCGGCGTCCATGATGGCGCGGCCGATGCGCGCGGTCTTGCAGAACTCGCCGTTCTTGACCGGCACCTCGACGTCGTCCGTGCCGCGCAGGCCGTCGCCGATCAGGATCTGGCAGCCGGTAGTCATGGGCCAGAAGCCGTTGAGGTTGGCGCAGTCCAGGTGCTCCAGGGCGTTGCGGCGGCTGCCGGGGTAGAGCGTGTTGCAGTCGGTCAGGAACGGCAGGCCGCCCATCTCCTTGCACAGGTCCACGACCACCTTGGCGTAGTTCGGGCGCAGGAAGGCCAGGTTGCCCAGCTCGCCAAAGTGCATCTTGATGGCGACGAACTTGCCCTCCAGGTCCATGTTCTTCATGCCGGCGGCAATGCAGAGCCGGCGCAGCTTGTCCGTCAGGCTCGTGCCCACCGGACAGCGGAAATCCGTAAAGTACACAACGGCCTTTTCCATGTTCGCGTAAAACCCTTTCTGTTTGTCAAGTTTCCCGGGCGCAAGGGAAATTGCGCACCATATTTAGGGTAGCGCAAAGGGCGGCGCGCTGTCCACCCGTTTCGTGTAAAATCCTCATGAAATGCGAAGGAGCTTTTCCGCGCCGAGGACATAGACCGTCTCGCCGCCTGTGTCCTTCTCCTGCGTGCGCACAAAGCCCACGCTCTCATACAGGCGCGCCGCGGCGGCGTTGCCCTCCACCACGCTCAAGTACACGTCGCGCGCGCCGTACTCCCGGCGCAGGCGGCGCAGCAGCAGGCGCAGCGCCGCGCGGCCCAGGCCCTGTCCCTGCCAGCGCGCGTCGATCAGCAGCCGGTCCAGCCACACCCGCCCGGCCGGGGCGTACATCGGGAAGTAGCCGTACATGGCAAAGCCCACCACCGCGCCCTCCCGCTCCACGGCCACCGGCCGCCAGCCGCCGTACTGCCGCGCCTCCTGCAGGCACTCTGCCACGCTCTCCACGAACCCCTCCTGCCCCGGCGCCTTTTGCAGCGCCAGGCAGGCCCCGAGGTTCTCCGGCCCCACGGCCTTCAGTTCCATATCGTCCCTTCTCCCCTTTCTCTTCTTCCAGAGAAAGAGCATACCACCTCTCCCCGCCCCGCGCAAGCGCGTTTCATTCGATCTGCTGCTTTGAATGAAACCGCAAAAGGGGGAGGCGATTTCGCCTCCCCCTTTGCCCGCGCACGTTACGCGCGGCGCGCCAGCAGCGGGACGCCGACGAGCAGCACCTCGCCGACGAGCCATACGAGCAGGAAAACCGTGACCGGGTTTTCGCTCATCCATTGCGCTATGCTCTGCAACATCCGCATCCCCTCCTTTTCCCTCATTGTAGAAAAAGAGGTTCAAGGTCGCGCAAGCGTTCTGTTGCGTCTCTGTAAAGTGGGCTCCGATGTACGCCTTAGTCCAGCACCTCGAAGAACATCATGCGGCCGGGGAAGAGCGGCACGTCGAAGGCGTACTCGGTCTCCTCGGGGATGACGGAGGTGGCGTCGCCCTTCATGCCGGGCTTGGGCAGCGTGCGGCACTCGGTGAACGTGCGGCCGGACTCGATGTCGCGCAGGCCCTTGCAGGCGCCGCGCACCACGACCTGCACGGTGTCGGCCATCGGGCGGTAGGAGGCAAGGCCGTAGACGTTGTTGTCGTAGGCGAAGAAGTTGATCTGCGCGTGGGCGCCGACGTAGACGCGCTGGCCCATGCTAAGGTGCTTATTGATGGCGCGCCAGACGATGGCGGGGAGCTTGTAGAGGTCGGCAAAGTTCTCCGGCACGTTAAGTATGAACAGGCGGCCGCGGCCGTAGTTGTCCTCGGTCATCAGCGGGAAGTTGTCCTCGCCCGCCATGATGGTGATGTCGGAGTGCGTGGCGTTGGTCTTGTAGTCCAGCACCTCAAAGAGCACGGGCTCGTCGCCCCGCGCCGTCTCGGAGGAGACGTAGTTGGCGTTGGAGACGGTGAACTCCTTCCCCAGCACGTGGCGGTGCGTCAGGCGCGCGCTGGTCATCTCCTTGATGCCCCTGTCGTAGGTCTCGTGGAAGAAGCCGATGGTGATGACGGCGTTGCCGCCCTTGCGCACGAAGGCTTCGAGCTTATGCATGACGTCGGGGTCGCAGGCGGAGGACTGCGTCAGCAGCACGGTCGCGGCCTTGTCGTTGAACTCCGGCGAGGGCTCGACGTTGACGCCGCCCTGGCCGAGGTAGTTGTAGAGCTGGTCCTCGCCGTCGGCGTCGTAGGGCTCGTAGGCGGCGACGCCCACCGGGCTGCCGGCGCGGCCGACCAGGTCGTCGATGCGGTAGAGCTCCTGCCCCAGCGGCGGCAGGGCGGGGGAATCGACGAGCACGGAGAAGTTGAACAGCATCAGCTCCCTGGCCTTTGCCAGCATCGTCAGGTTCGCCTGCTCCAGCCAGCGGCTGAGGTTGTCGGAGGAGCCGCCCTGGTCGATCCAGCCGCCGCCGTTGCGGCCGGGGGCGGTGTTCTCCAGCAGGCGGATGATGGAGTAGGACTCGTAGCGCTGCAGGTGCTGGGCCGAGTAGCAGGCGGTGCGCGTCTCGGTGCCGGTGTAGATCATGTCGAAGATGTCCTTCTGCTTGCCGGGGTTGTAGCCGGTCTCCTGGTAGCTCTCGTACCAGTTGGGGTACTTGATGATGAAGT
>CALWKN010000157.1 GCA_944381265.1 uncultured Clostridia bacterium | reverse complement strand
GAGGCGCTGCTGGAGCTGGCAAAGGAGGACCCCGCCCTTTGCGTCATCACCGCCGCCATGCGCGACGGCACGGGCGTTTCCGCCTTTGCCCGCGCCTACCCCGAGCGCTTCTTTGACGTGGGGATCGCCGAGGAGCACGCCGTGACATTCGCCGCAGGGCTTGCCGCCGCAGGCGCAAAGCCCTTCTTCGCCGTCTACTCCACCTTCCTGCAGCGCGCCTACGACCAGATCGTCCACGACGTGGCGCTGCAGAACCTGCACGCCGTGTTCCTCGTCGGCCACGCCGGGCTCGTGGGGGAGGACGGGGCCACGCACCAGGGCGCCTTTGACCTGGCCTTTTTAAGCCATGTGCCCAACCTTACGCTCCTTGCCCCCTCCTGCAACGAGGAGCTCTCCATGATGCTGCGCTGGGCCAGGGACGCCGAGGGCCCGGTCGTCATCCGCTACCCCAAGGCCAGCGTCCCGGCCGCGCACAACGTCGTGCCCCTGGCAAAGGGCGACTGGCAGGTCGTCAGCGTCGCCCACAGGGCCCGCGCCGTGGTCTTTGCCGTGGGCTCCATGGTCGCCCCGGCGATGATGGCCGCCGACACGCTGGCCCTGGAGGGCCTGGACGTCGAGGTCGTCAACTGCCGCAAGGTCAAGCCCCTGCCCGACCGCATGCTGGAAAAGTACGCCCGCCTGCCCATCGTCACCGTGGAGGAGGGCGCGGCCCTTGGCGGCTTTGGCGCGCTTGTCGCGGTGCGCTGCGCGCAGCTTGGTCTAAACGCCCGCGTCACCCCCCTTGGGCTCCCCGACGCCTTCATCCCCCACGGCACGCGCGAGCAGCAGCTGAGCGCCTGCGGACTGGACGTCCCCGGCCTCTGCCGCAGCCTGCGCCGCCTTATGCGGGAACACACGACAGAAAAGGAACGCTGAGGATCGCCGTATGAAGAAAGAGAGACTGGACGAGGCGCTGCTGCGCCTTGGCATCGCCGACAGCCTGGAGCTGGCCCGCGCCATCGTCATGGAGGGCCGCGTCTTCCAGAACGGGAACCGCCTGGACAAGCCCGCCATGACGCTTAAGACCGACGCCGGGCTCGTGGTCAAGGGCGACCGCATCCCCTATGTGAGCCGCGGCGGCCTGAAGCTGGAAAAGGCCATCCGCGTCTTTTCCCTGGACCTGTCCGGCCGCACCTGCCTGGACGTCGGCGCCTCCACCGGCGGCTTTACCGACTGCATGCTGCAAAACGGCGCCCTGCGCGTCTTTGCCGTGGACGTGGGGTACGGCCTGCTGGACTGGAAGCTGCGCAACGACCCGCGCGTGACGGTGCTCGAGCGCGTCAACGCCCGCAGCCTCACCCCGGAAATGCTGGGCGGCACGGCGGCGGACTTTGCCTCCATGGACGTCTCCTTCATCTCCGTGCGCACGGTGCTGCCCGCCGTGCGCACGTGCCTGCGCAGTGGGGCGCACTTGGCCATACTGGTAAAGCCCCAGTTCGAGGCAAGGCGCGAGCAGGTGGGCAAGGGCGGCATCGTGCGCGACCCGCAGGTGCACCGCCAGGTGCTGGAGGAGACGCTAAGGGCGGTGCGGGCGCTGGGCTTTGCCCCGCTGGGCCTTGCCGCCTCGCCCATCCGCGGCGCGGAGGGCAACGCCGAGTTCCTCCTGCACCTGCGCCTGGGAGAGCCGTCGCCCTTTGACGCCCCCGCCGCCATCGACGCCGCCCTGCAGGAGGCCGGCTCTGTATAAAATTGCAAAAAGGATTGTATATTCGGCGGAATCCGTGTATACTGTAAGGAAAGGAAGGGCCTTTTAGATGCAGATAGAAAACGTGGGCCTTCTGCAGGGGCCGCACCGCACGGCGGTGGATCCCGGCGTGCTGTCCGCGTCGCGCCGCCTGCGCAGGGCGGGCGTTGCGGTCTACAGCGACCGGCCGGAGCTGGGCACGGCCCTGCGCCGCGAGGAGGCCATCGCCCGCAGCGACGCGCTGATCGTCTGCGGCGGGGACGGCACCATACTCTCGGCGGCGCGGCGCGCGGCCACATTCGGCGTGCCGGTGCTGGGGGTGAACTTCGGCCAGCTGGGCTTCCTGTCGGAAGTGGAGGCCTCGGACCTGCCGGCGGCGGTGGAGCGCCTGCTCTCCGGCGCCTTCACCGTGGAAAAGCGGCTGATGCTGCGCGCCGTGTGGCGGGACCAGCAGGTCGACGCCCTCAACGACATCGTGGTGCGGCGCGAGTCGTCCCTTGCCGTCGTGCGCGTCCACGTCGCGGTGGACGGCCTTCCCCTTGACCACTACGTGGCCGACGGCATACTCGTCTCCACGCCCACCGGCGCCAGCGCCTACGCCCTCTCCTGCGGCGGCGCCATCGTGCACCCGCGCCTTTCCTGCCTGTCGCTCACCGCGATCTGTCCCCACTCTCTGCGCGCGCGCCCGGTCCTGCTCGCCCCGGACCAGGAGATCTCCGTCACGGTCGAGGACCGCTCCCTGCCCGCTATGATCTGCGCCGACGGCCAGGACCTGATCTCCATGGCCTCGGGCGAGCCGGTGCGCATATGCCGCGCGCCCTTTGACGCGCTCTTTCTGCGCCTGCGCCCGGAGGAGGACTTCTTCGCCCGCGTCCACGCCAAGCTCGTGGAGCGCTGAGCGGCCCTTCCATTTCTTTTTGCAAGGAGGCACCCATGAAATCGGTTCGACACGCCTTGATCAAGGAGATCATCGAATCCCAGGAGATCGAGACGCAGGAAGAGCTGGCCGCGGCCCTGCGCGAGCGCAACATCGACGTCACGCAGGCCACGGTCTCCCGCGACATCAAGGAGCTGCGCCTGCTCAAGGTCCTCTCCGACCACGGCGGCTACAAGTATGCCACCGCCGACAAGGCGGAGCACGGCCTGGGCGACCGCTTCATCCGCATATTCAACGAGTCGGTCCTGAGCATCACCCCGGCGGGCAATCTCATCGTCGTGCGCACGCTCTCGGGCAGCGGCAGCGCCGCGGGCGAGGCGGTGGACTCCCTGCGCTGGCCGGAGGTCGTGGGCACCATCTCCGGCGACAACACGCTGCTCGTCATCGCCCAGAACGAGGAGGATGTCGCCGCCCTCATGCGCAGGTTTGAGCGCATAAAAAAGTGAGAGGGGATCCCAAATGCTTTGCCAGCTGAGCATCCGCAACATCGCGCTGATCGACCGCCTCAACCTGGAGTTCACCGAAGGGCTCAATGTCCTGAGCGGCGAGACGGGCGCGGGCAAGTCCATCGTCATCGACGCGATGAACCTGGCCCTTGGCGAGCGGGCCGACCGCGACCTCATCCGCGCCGGGCAGGACCGCGCCGTGGTCGAGGCGCTGTTTGACATCTCTGCCGCCCCCTCCCTTGCCCCGCTGCTGGAGGAAAACGGCGTGGACTTTGAGGGCGGCCAGCTCATCGTCTCGCGCACCATCACGCTCGCGGGGCGCAATATCGTGCGCCTGAACGGCGCGCTCGTCCCGCTCTCGCTGCTGCGCAGCGTGACGAGCGCCCTTGTCGACGTCCACGGCCAGCACGAGCACCAGTCGCTGCTGGACGAGGGAAGGCACTTAAAGTTCCTGGACGACTTTGCCCGCGAGGAGATCGAGGCCCCCGCCCGGCGCGTGCGCGAGCTCTTTGACCAGTACCGCAGCGTGCGCCTGCGCCTGCGCGGCATGCGCCAGGGCAACGCCGAGCGCGCCCAGCGCCTGGACATGCTCCGCTACCAGGTGGAGGAGATCGACCGCGCCCGCCTCTCTTCCGGCGAGGAGGAGGAGCTGACTTCGCAGCGCGACCTCATCCGCAACGCCGAGCGCATACTCTCCGCCCTCTCGCAGTGCTCCGCCTTCCTGGACGGCTACGAGGACATGCCCGCCTGCACGGACTCCATCCGCCAGGCGGTGTCGCTCCTTGGCTCCATCTCCGGCTACGGCGCGCCCTTTGCCGCGCTGGAGGAGCAGCTGCGCGACATCTACTACACGCTGGAAGACATCGCCATGCAGCTGCACGTCCAGGCCGAGAAGATGGACTTTGACCCCGAGCGCGCCGAGTACGTCGAGACGCGCCTGGACGAGATCAAGTCCCTGAAGCGCAAGTACGGCAACAGCGTCGAGGACGTGCTCCGCTACCGCGACGAGGCCGAAAAGGAGATCGACCAGCTCTCCCGCCAGGAAAAGGACTCCGGCGCGCTGGACAAGCGCCTAAACAAGCTCTCCCGCGAGCTCTACGCCGCCTGCCGCGACTTGAGCGCCCTGCGCCGCGCCGCCGCCGAGCGCTTCTGCGCCGCGGTGGAAGGGCAACTGCGCGACCTTGGCATGCGGCGCGCCCACCTGCACGTGGACTTTGCCGCCCTGCCCGAGGCGGAGGAGGCCGAGAAGTTCTTCTCTTCCTCCGGATTGGACCGCGTGCGCTTCCTCATCGCCGTCAACGCCGGCGAGCCCTTAAAACCCCTGTCCCGCACCGCCTCCGGCGGCGAGCTCTCCCGCATCATGCTGGCCTTTAAGACCATCGCCGCCGACAGCGACGACGTGGGCACGCTCGTCTTTGACGAGATCGACACCGGCATCAGCGGCCGCATGGCCCAGGTCGTGGGGGAGAAGATGGCCGCCATCGGCCGATGCCGCCAGGTCATCTGCGTCACCCATTTGCCCCAGATCGCCGCCCTGGGCGACAGCCACCACCTGGTGGAAAAGCGCGAGAGCGACGGAAGGACTGTTACAACCGTGCGCTCCCTGGACTTTGAGGCGCGCGTTTGCGAAATCGCCCGCATGGTCGGCGGCGCCCAGGAGACCGAGGCCACCCGCTCCCACGCCCGCGAAATGCTCCTCCAGGCCGCCGCGCTGCGGCAATCCTTAATTCAAAATTAACATCCCGATATGGAAAAAAGAAAAAGAATGGCCGGTGTATATTTTTCCCCGCTTGTGCAAAGCTTTGGAAAGGGTCAAGGGGTTTTCCGCCGGGAATCCGCGTGAAATTTCCCGTTTTCTCCGCATGTTTTTTACATAAGCGTAAAATAATATGGAAAAAGAGAGCGGAGAAAACAGAAAAATCCCCTATTGAATGTTTTAGCGGCTTGTTATACAATGAATAAGTAAGCTGCTTCATAACGAATTCTGCGGCTAAAAAAAATCCAGCCGCACATCGGAGGTTAACATTATGACACGCGAAGAGTTTATCAAGCGGAAGATCCGCGAAAAGGGCATGACCCTCAAGGACTACGCGCGCTCGATCAACATGCCCTATTCCACGCTCCTGTCCATGCTCGCCGGGAACCTTGGCGGCGCTTCCCTGGACAACGTGGTGCGCATCTGCAACGGCCTGGACACGAGCATCGGCACCATGCAGTCGGCCTACATGGACGGCGGCGTGGACAACAGCGTCACGGACCTGAGCGAGCGCGAGAAGAAGCTCGTGCTCAACTACCGCGCGGCGGGCGTGCTGCAGGAAGCCATCGACAAGCTCCTGGAGCTGAAGTAAAAAACTTCCATACGCCCTGCGATCGACCGAAAGAATGCGGCTGACTCGTCCCTAGTCGATCTTCTGTTCCGACAACTCCCAGAATAACGCGGCGGCAAATTCCACACCTTACAAGCGTGAAAAAACGCAAGTGGGGTGTGGAAAATGAAAGCAAAACGGGTGCTGGGAGGGATATTGGCCTGCGCCCTGGTGGCATGGAACGCCATGCCTTCCGTCCAGAGCCTGCGCCGGATCCCGGAGCAGATCCATTTGACACCGGGCGAGGAAAAGTCGTATTCTTTTTTTCTGCCCATACGCGCGCAGGTGGAAGAGGACAGCACCTGCGTGCTCTCCTCTACGGATGAGAGCCTGGGCTCCCGCGTCACGACGCTGACCACCGAGTCCCCCGGGAAGGCGACGGTGCAGTTCTCCCTGCTCGGCTGGATCCCGCTAAAGACCGTGGAGGTGCGCGTGTCCGACGCGCCCGTGCTCATCCCCGGCGGGCAGAGCATCGGCCTTACGCTCTTTACCGACGGCGTGTTCATCGTCGACAGCGCCGAGGTCTATCTCTCCGACGGCGGCGCCGTCAACCCCGCCCGCGCCGCGGGGCTCGCCTCCGGCGACCTGATCAAGCGCGTGGACGGCAAGAGCATCGACTCCTTGCAGGACCTCACCGACGCCGTGCGCAGCAGCACCGGGGAGACGCTCTCGATCGAGCACATGCGCGACGGCCGCACGCGCACCGCCGATGTGGAGCCCGCCGTCGACGAAACGGGCGAGAGGCGCCTGGGCGTCTGGGTGCGCGACTCCACCGCCGGCATCGGCACGCTGACCTACATCGACCCCGAGAACCACGCCTTCGGCGCGCTCGGCCACGCGGTGACGGACCTTGACACCGGCAGCATACTGCCCATCGACCACGGCAAGGTGTACCTAAGCGACATCGTGGACGTGCAAAAGGGCGCCCGCGGCCAGGCGGGCGAACTGCACGGCGTGTTCACCGGCGAGTTCTCCGCCCTGCTGGACCTTGAGAAGAACACCGAGTTCGGCGTCTACGGCCGCGCGGGCGAGACGCCGGTCAACCCGCTCTACCCCGACGGCCTGCCCGCCGCCGCCCAGTCCGAGGTGGAGCTGGGCCCGGCCACGATCCTCACCACCGTCGACAGCTGCGGCGTGCGCGAGTTCGACTGCGAGATCATCCGCCTGACGCCCCAGTCCGCCAAGGCCTCCCGCTCCATGGTGGTGGAGATCACCGACCCCGAGCTGCTCTCCATCACCGGCGGCATCGTCCAGGGCATGAGCGGCAGCCCGATCCTGCAAAACGGCAAGATCGTGGGCGCGGTGACGCACGTCTACGTCAACGACCCCACCAAGGGCTACGGCCTCTACATCGACTGGATGCTCGACACCCAGTGAAAACGCGCGCTTCGGCGCGTTTCAGACTGTCGAAAAAGTAGGGCTGTTCGCTTGGGGATGCATGAAGGGGCCGCAGCCCCTTCATCTTCAATCCGCAGCGGCGGCGTGTACGCCGCGAGGAACGGTTCCGTAGGAACCGTTTCCGGTATCCGGCG
>CALWKN010000156.1 GCA_944381265.1 uncultured Clostridia bacterium | reverse complement strand
TCGCCAAAGAAAATCCGCCGCCCGGGAAGCTGCCCACGGCGCGCAGGAGCGATGCCGCGGAAGACGCTTAGGGAAGCGGAAGCGAACCCATACGGGTTCGCTCAGACTGTCGAAAAAGTAGAGCTGTTCGCTTGGGGATGCATGAAGGGGCCACAGCCCCTTCATCTTCAATCCGCAGCGGCGGCGTGTACGCCGCGAGGAGCGATTCCGTAGGAATCGCTTCAGATATCCGGCGCGTTGTGCGCGCAGCGCGCGGCGCGCCGGATGTCACTCGAGAAAATGCAGCCTTGCATTTTCTCGAAGCGTGGCAACACGCTCAGTCGGGGGCGGCTGCGGCCTCCCCCGACACCCCCTCGGGGGACGCGCCTGGGGTGGCGTAACATGTTTTTTAGAAGTCTATTCATATGGAGTTCACCCACGCGCCGATATTCCGGGTTCCCGCGGCGGCGCGGGAAGCGGCGGGGATGCGGGGGAACCTGACGCATGGACGGTTTCCCTATGTTAAGGAGATACAACGGAACCTCTCTCGTCAAAATCGACGTTCTTAACGCGAATGTGCGCCCTGCGTTTACCGCATCGTCTGCGAAACGCTGTTTTGCGCCGGTGCACGCGTGGCCGCGCAACGAAAAATATGGAAGTCTATTCATACAAAGTTAACCCTCACGCCGATATTCCGCTCCGGCAGCCGCGCCCCGCCTAAGCTATTTTACGCGGAAGCGAACCCATACGGGTTCGCTTGGATCAAAGTCGGGGGAGGCCGCCCCCGACCCCCCCTCGGGGACGCCTGCCCCTCGTTCCCGTTTCCCGTTGGTGGGGAAACCGGGGCCGGGGGGTGGGTGGGTGGGGCCCACGGCCCATGGTGGGAACCGCGTCTCCCCCTCCCCGGCCGATCGGCTCAGGAAGCGGCCTTTCCGCCCGGCCGGAAGATCACCAGCCGCTGGCCGAGGAAGGACACGGCGCTCAGCAGCACGTCGACCAGGATCTTTGTGACGTAGCTGTTGATGTGCAGCACGTCCGTGCCCAGGCGCACGCCCAGCGTTCCCAGCAGCATCACCAGCAGCACCAGCGCGTAATAGCCCAGCGCCTGCTTCCACAGCGCGCCGCCGCGGGCGCGGAAGACCAGATTGCGGTTGATGGCAAAGTTCAGTATGGAGGAGACGACGCGCGCCCCGGCGTAGGCCATTTCCGGCGCAAGGCCGCGTATCTCCATCAAGAGCGCGTATCCCAGGTAGTCCACGCCAAAGCAGACGAGGGACGAAGCGGCAAAGGACAGTATGCGCGTAAAGACCAGCAGCGCGTCGCGCACCGGGTGGAAGTGGCTGCCGGCGTTGTTGTTCTCGTAGATCGTGCGGATCTCCACCTCTCGGAAGGCCGCGCCGTCGCGCGGGGCCTGCAGAAGGACGTTCATCTCGTATTCGTAGCGCTCGCCGGGCACGCGCAGCATCTGCGGCAGCAGCGCGGCGGGCAGGCCGCGCAGGCCCGTCTGCGTGTCATAGACGCGCGTGCCGGTGGACATGGCAAAGAAGAAGCGGGTGATGGTATTTCCCAGGAAGGACTTTGCCGGCGTGCCCTTGCCAAAGACGCGCTTGCCAAGGACGATGGTGCTGTCCCCGGCCGCTTCCAGCGCGTCGGCGATGCGGGCGATGTCCTCGGGCGTGTGCTGGCCGTCGGCGTCGGCGGTGACGACGGCGGCGCCGGGGCACAGGAGCATGGCCTCGTTGATGCCGGTCTTCAGCGCCCTTCCCTTGCCCAGGTTCACCGCGTGGCGCACGACGGCGACGCCGGGGATCTCCTTGGCCTGCGCAAAGATCGGGGCATAGGCGTCTCCCCCGCCGTCGTCCACCACCAGCAGGCGGGCGTATCTCTGCTGCGCCGACAGGGCCCGCAGCAGGGGCAGGAGCTTTTCATCCGGCTTATAGGCGGGGATCAGGACCACGACCATGATTTCTACTCTCCTTGCTGCGCCGCGCTTGCACGCGCCGCGCGTCACCGATATGATAGCGCAAAGGCCCTGCGAAAGTCAAACCCTTCGCAAACTTTTCACGAAAAAAGGCGAACCCTGTGGAAACTTTTCCATCGGATTCGCCTTTGCTGGTGGACCGCCAGGGACTCGAACCCTGGACACCCTGATTAAGAGTCAGGTGCTCTACCAACTGAGCTAGCGGTCCATGGCGGAGCCCTTATGCGGGACCCCGCGAATTGGTGGAGCTAAGGGGACTCGACCTCGCCTGCGGGCGAGGCCGGGGCGCGGCTCTGAGAGCCCACTGGGCTCTCATTCACTACCGCGCCCGTTCGAGTCCCCTTCTCCTCTGGGGATGCTCCCTGCGCGCGGCAGTTCCCGGCCTTGTGCTCTGCTCCTTCTTTGGTGGAGCTAAGGGGACTCGAACCCCTGACCTCAACACTGCCAGTGTTGCGTACTAGCCAACTGTACTATAGCCCCGTGCTGTCTTGAGCACGAGTGGTATTCTAGCACAGACGCCGTCTTTCGTCAAGCGTTTTTTGCAAAAAATTTCCGCGGCGCATTTCCGCTCAGGGGGCGGTCAGCGCGGTGTAGATCGTGTGCAGGAGCTCTCCGGAGGGGTCGCAGCCGTGCTCCCAGTACATCAGGCCCTTGAGCCCGTGCTCGCGCACGAAGGCGCACTTCAGCCGCAGCGCCTCGGGCGGCTCGTAGCTGACAAAGTCGGTCCCGTTCCAAAGATAGCCGGCCTGGGCGTCGGCGTCCCAGTAGGGGATGAAGCCGTTCTCGTCCAGGTAGGCCTCGGTGATCTCGCCGTAGCGCGGGCCGGAGAGGCCGACGGTCTGCGCCTTTTGCAAAAGGCCGTTGCAGCGGTCCTCCACGCCCTTCCAGGTGCGGCCGTAGAAGGCGGCGCCCAGCACCATCTTTTCCCGCGGCACGCCGGCGCCGCGGAAGATCTCCACCACGTCTCGGACGTTGGCAGCGCTCAGATCCCCGCGCGAGGGGTAGAGCGCGGCGTGGTGGCCGGCCTCGCGCGTAAAGCCGCTGCGCATGTCGTAGGTCATCAGCTGCACATAGTCCACCAGCTGCGCGACGCGGTCCATCTGCGTGCCGCGCACGAACTCCGCCGAGGCGCCGACCGCAACGGAGAGGATCTTGTCCCGCAGCGCGATGCGCAGGTCCTGGAGCAGGAGCGTGAAGTTCTCCCTGTCCGCGGGGGAGGCGTCGATGCCGGCCTGGTCGCTGCAGGGGTACTCCCAGTCGATGTCAAGGCCGTCCAGATCGTACCTGCGCACGGCCTGCAGGCAGGACTCGGCAAAGCGCGCGCGGCCGGCAGGCGTGCGCGCCATGGTGGAAAAGCCGCCCGCGCCCCAGCCGCCCACCGACAGGACCAGGCAGAGGTCCGGGTTCCAGGCGCGCAGGCGCGGCAGCAGGTCCAGGTGCGTCAGCTTCTCCAGCGACAGCAGGCCGTCGCGGATCAGGCCGAAGGCCAGGTTCAGGTGCGTGAGTCGCTGCGCGTCCTGCGCCGTGATGCCGGGGAGCGAGTCGTTCATCGCGTAGCCGAGCAGAAGATACCGCAAGGGGGCACGCTCCTTTCCCGGGCGCGGTGCGCCCGCGCCGCCATTTCTTTCCTTCATTGTACCGCAGGAGCGCCGTCCGGGTCAATCCCCGCGCCGGGCGAAAAAATTTGCGCTTGACAAAGCGCGCGCGGGGTGGTATACTCCTTCCTGTACTTGCGGGGCTATAGTACAGTTGGCTAGTACGCAACACTGGCAGTGTTGAGGTCAGGGGTTCGAGTCCCCTTAGCTCCACCA
>CALWKN010000155.1 GCA_944381265.1 uncultured Clostridia bacterium | reverse complement strand
TCAAGAGCGGCACCTACAAGCTGGTGCTGTGGGCGACCTACCTCGTCTGCTTCTTCCTCATGCAGCTGCGCATGGAGATCCTGCTCTTTGGCGCGATGTGCATCGCCTTCTGCCTGCTCTACTGCGCCGTGGCCTGCCTGCTGGTCTACCGCCTCGCCCCGCGCACCTTCCGCCTGCGCGCCTGAAAAGACGCCCGCCGAAAAGACGATTTTCGGCGGGCGTATTGTTTTATATTTTGCAAAGCGGCTCAGAAGCGGAAGTCGCGGCGGTTGGAGTTCTTGATGTCGGCGATGTGCTGGGCGGCGATCTCACGCACCTTGTCCTTGGGAATCTTTTGCAGCTCGCGCTCGATGAGCGGATAGCCCACGGCGCGCGTCTCGGGGCTGGCGTAGTCCACCAGGTACTCCGTCAGCGTCATCAGCGCGTTGGGGTGGCAGCAGTTGAGGATCTGGCCGCTCTTGCACAGGTACATGAAGTGGTCGCCGGTGCGGCTCTCGCGGTAGCAGGCCGTGCAGAAGGAGGGGATGAAGTCCATCTCCATCAGCCAGCGCACCACCTCGTCCAGCGTGCGCTGGTCGGAGACGTCGAACTGCTCGGAGTCGTGCGGGCGCTCCTCCTCCGTGTAGCCGCCCACCGACGTGCGCGAGCCGCCGCTGATCTGGGAGATGCCCAGGTGCAGCACCTTGCGGCGCACTTCCTCGTTCTCGCGGGTGGAGATGATCATGCCGGTGTAGGGCACGGCGATGCGGATGCAGGCGATGATCTTCTCGAAGATGTCGTCGGACAGGCCGTTGTCAAAGACGTCGGGGTCGATGTCGTCGGCGTGCTTGACGCGCGGCACGGAGATGGTGTGCGGCCCGACGCCGTGCACCGCCTCCAGGTGCTCGGCGTGCATCAGCAGCCCGGCAAACTCGTACTTGTACTTCTCCAGGCCAAAGAGCACGCCCAGGCCCACGTCGTCGATGCCGCCGGCCATCGCGCGGTCCATGGCCTCGGTGTGGTAGTCGTAGTTGTGCTTGGGGCCGGTGGGGTGCAGCTCGAGATAGCTCTTCTTGTGGTAGGTCTCCTGGAAGAGTATGTAGGTGCCGATGCCCGCCTCTTTCAGCATCCGGTACTCCTCCACGGTCGTGGCGGCGATGTTGACGTTGACGCGGCGGATGGCGCCGTTCTTGTGCTTGATGGAGTAGATGGTGTGGATGCACTCCAGTATGTAGTCGATGGGGCTGTGCACCGGGTCCTCGCCGGACTCGATGGCAAGGCGCTTGTGGCCCATGTCCTGCAGGGCGATGACCTCGCGCCGCACGTCCTCCTGGCTGAGCTTGATGCGGGCGATGTGCTTGTTCTTGCTGTGGTAGGGACAGTAGACGCAGCCGTTGACGCAGTAGTTGGACAGGTACAGCGGCGCGAACATCACGATGCGGTTGCCGTAGAAGGCCAGCTTGATCTCCTCGGCCAGCTTATACATCTGCTCCACCTTTTCCGGGATCTCGCAGGCCAGGAGCACCGAGGCCTCCCGGTGCGTAAGGCCGGCGCAGATAGTGCCGGC
This sequence comes from uncultured Clostridia bacterium, assembly GCA_944381265.1. Lineage (GTDB taxonomy): Bacteria > Bacillota > Clostridia > Christensenellales > UBA1750 > Spyradocola. The sequence goes on along the minus strand of CALWKN010000155.1, from coordinate 8,285 downwards.
GGCGGTGTGGCGGGGACGGGCCTTTTCCAGCAGGCTGTCGATGAGCGCAACGTTGTTCTTGTTCGCCTCCGCGTAGCGCAGCGTCTCCTGGATCTCTTCGTCGTTGATGAATTCGTCCGCGTGCATGGACTTGGGGTCATACAGTGCCATAGGGTCTTCTTCCTTTCTCTTGCGGTCAGCTTTTTGCGCTTTCCGTCAGATTTCGCGTTTTGCTAGTCCTGGTACTGAACGTTGGAGCAGAGGGTCTTGACGCTGATGCCGTCCAGGTTGCCGATCTTCCCGGCCAGGGCCGAGATGACGTCCTGCGACGCGTCCAGGAAGATGGCGATGATGTTGATCCCCCGCTCGCGGTAGGGAATGCCCATCCGGCCGATGATGCTCCCGCGCGCCTCGTGCAGCAGGGCGTTGAGCGCCTCCACGGACGCCTCCTTCTCCACGATCACGCCCATGACGGCGACTCTTCTGGTCATGTCGGTTTCCTCCCTTTCTCCCATACTGTTGCCCGCGCCTTGCGGCGCAACAAAGGCCGCGCCCCTTTTCCCGGTCTCCCCGGCGGGCGCGGCCTGAAAAGCGCGGGCGGACGTCGTGCGTGCCCCGCTGTTTCGGCTCCGTTTCGCGCCCTTTCCCGTCAGAACCCAAGAATTTGGGAACTTCCCGGTCAGGGAAAACAGCCTTTGCTGTGTACCACTATACCACGCCCCTTTCCGTTTGGCAAGGGGACGCGGCCTGTGGTACAATGGAAGGCGAAAGCCTCCCTGTCTATCGTTTACCCCTTGGAAGGCACAGGGAAACAAAGGAGGAACGCCCATGTCCAACGCGCTCGTCGTCTATTCCTCGCTCTACGGCCACACCCGCCGCTACGCGCAGTGGATCGCCGAAGACCTGGACTGCCCCGTCCGGGAGCGGCGGGAAGTCACGCCGGAAGGACCGAAAGACTGCGGGGCGCGGATCTTTGGCGGCGCGCTCTACGCCGGGGGCGTGAGCGGCGCGGAGTTTCTAAAGAAGCACCAAGCGCTCCTTGCGGACAAGCCGCTCTGTCTCTTTACCTGCGGCGTGGCCGACCCGGAGGCGCCCCGCAACGCGGAATCGCTTCGGGCAAGCGCCCTGCGCGCCCTGCCGGAGCCCTTGCGGGAGAAGACGGCGCTGTTCTTCCTGCGCGGCGGCATCGACTACGGGCGGCTGTCCCTCAGGCACCGGGCGATGATGGCGGCGCTGGCCGCGGTCCTTCGCCGCAGGCCCGAGGACGGGCGCAGCGAGGAGGACCGGGCGATCCTGGAGACCTACGGCAAGGCGGTGGACTTCACCGACCGCGCCGGCATCGCCCCGCTCGTTTCGCGCGTGCGCGCAGACCTTGGCTGGAGCGCGCCCTCCTTCGAATAAGATTTTCCTTTGTTGAATCTCTTGACAAAGCGAGGAGAGCGGGATTATAATGGGTGACAAGAAATCCTGGGGTGTGCGTAACGTCCTGTATTTTGGACCTACAGACGTCAAATGGAGCCCGAGTCGGACCCCCCAATGTCATGCCACCCGTCCCCCAATGGGGGCGGCCAGTGGACGGCAGCGGACGTTCGCAGGGCGCCGCCCTGCTGGAGAGGCAGGTGTCAAAATGGGGCGAGCGGCACCTTGGGGTTTTCTGTTTTTCCCCGCGGCGGAAAAAAGCAAAAAAAGTTTGAAAAAAGGTGTTGACAAACGCCGCACCCCCTGCTATAATAACCATCGTTGACACGGCAACGCGTCAGCAAAGGCAGATAGCGGGATGGTGTAACGGTAGCACCTACGACTCTGACTCGTATTGCCTAGGTTCGAATCCTAGTCCCGCTGCCATTTTCTCTCATGCCTCCATGGTCTAGTGGCCTAGGACACCGCCCTCTCACGGCGGCAACAGGGGTTCGAATCCCCTTGGAGGTGCCAGTAGCTCGAAAGCAATGGCTTTCGAGCTTTTTTTATAAAAAGAAAAGGAGAGGGTGGACACATGCAACTACTTTGGCGGCTGAGCCGCGAGGCCGTGCGCTACAAGAATCTCTACGTCGTGGCGATCTTGTCGACGCTGGGCCTCACCATCGTGAACCTGGCCGCGCCGCGCGTGCTCTCGAACATGACGGGCATCGTCGAGGCGGGCATGGACGAAAGCTCCCTGCGCGCCATCGGCACGCTCACGGCGGCGCTCATCGTGCTGTACCTTTTGCGCGTGGCGTTTCGCTTCCTCAGCAATTACCTGGCGCACAAGGCAGCCTGGTACCTGGTGGGGGACCTGCGCACCAAGATCTACGACAAACTGGAGCGTCTGGACCTGGGCTTCTTCCACGACAAGCAGACCGGTGACCTGATGAGCCGCGTGGTCAATGACACGCGCGACTTTGAGCTGCTCTACGCCCACATCATACCGGAGATGATCACAAACGTCGTGACGTTCCTGGGCGTGCTGGCGATCTTGCTCACCATCAACTGGAAGCTGGCGCTGATCACCTGCTTCCCCATACCGCTGATCCTCGTCTCCGGCGTGATCTTTGCCAAGAAGGTGCGCCCCTTCTTCCGCGTCTCCCAGCGCAAGATGGGCGAGCTCAGCGGCAAGCTGCAGGACAACCTCTCCGGCATCCACGAGATCCAGTCCTTCGGCCGCGAGGAGTACGAGACCGGGCGCGTGGACGAGAAGAACTTCGACCACGTGCGCGCCATGCTGAAGGCCCTGAAGATCAGCGCCGTGTTCCACCCCTCGGTGGAGTTCCTCTCTTCCATCGGCACGATCCTGGTCGTGGCCTTCGGCGGCCTCATGGCCTACCAGGGGAACCTCTCCGTGGCGGACATCGTGGCCTTTGTGCTGTACCTGAGCCTGTTCTACGCCCCCATCTCCGGCCTTGCCACGCTGCTGGAGAATATGCAGCAGTCCATGGCCGGGGCCGAGCGCGTGATGCTGGTGCTGGACACTCCCTCCCGCATACAGGACAAGAAGGGCGCAAAGCCCCTGAAGGACCCTCAGGGCGCCATAGAGTTCGAGCACGTCTCCTTCTCCTATGAGGAAGGGGAACCGGTGCTGCAGGACATCTCCTTCCAATGTAAGCCGGGCATGATGGTGGCGCTGGTGGGCCCGACGGGCGTGGGCAAGACCACGCTCACCCAGCTCATCTCCCGCTTCTACGAGCCGACGAGCGGCCGCATACTCGTAGACGGCCAGGACATACAGGACGTCACGGTGGAGAGCCTGCGCCGCTGCATCTCGCCGGTGCTGCAGGACACCTTCCTCTTTAACGGCACCATCGAGGAGAACATTGGCTACGCCAAGCCCGACGCCAGCTTTGCCCAGATCGTGGCCGCGGCCAAGGCCGCCAACATCCACGACGACATCGAGAGCATGCCCGACGGCTACGCCACGCGCGTGGGCGAGCGCGGCCTGCGCCTCTCCGGCGGACAGAAGCAGCGCGTGGCCATCGCAAGGGCCATACTGCGCGCCAGCCCCATCATCATACTGGACGAGGCCACGGCCTCCGTGGACGTGGAGACCGAGCGCCAGATCCAAAAGGCCATCGCCTCCATCGCCGGCAAGAGCACGATATTGGCCATCGCCCACCGCCTGTCCACCATCCGCAGCGCCGACCTCATACTCGTCATCGAGAACGGGCGCGTCGTGGAGTCCGGCACGCACGAGGAGCTGGTGCGCCGCGGCGGCGTCTACGCCCGCATGAACCGCATACAGAACACCTCGATCGACGGGGCCATCGCATAAAAGCAGAGCCCCATGCCGCGCGCTGCGCGCGGAAACGAGATGCCATGAAAACGCGCGCCGGTGAAAGCCGGCGCGCGTTTTTGCACGCGGCGCGGGGGCGCTGCATATGGTGGCCAACGAGGAGTTGGTGCGATATGACGGATCAGCCTTTGCTGGCTTTTGATCATGTTTCCATGTGCTACCATGACGACAGCGGCGAGACGGAGGTGCTCAGCGACTTCAGCCTGCGCCTGATGCCGGGCGAGTTCGTGGCGCTGCTGGGGCCGAGCGGCTGCGGCAAGTCCACAGCGCTGTCCCTGGCGGCGGGCCTGCTGCGCCCGGACAGCGGGCGCGTGACGCTGCGCGGGCAGGAGATCCTGCGTCCGCCGCAGCACTGCGGCTATATGCTGCAGCGCGACCACCTCTTTCCCTGGCTCACCGTGCGCCAGAACGCCGCCCTCGGCCTGCGCGTGCGGCAAAAGCGCTTAAGCGCCCGCCAGAAGGCGCACATCGAGGAATTGCTTGCCGCCTGCAATCTCACGGAGTTCGCCGACGCCTATCCCGCGCAGCTCTCCGGCGGCATGCGGCAGCGGGCGGCGCTGGTGCGGACGCTGTCTGTGGAGCCGGACTTCGTGCTGCTGGACGAACCCTTTTCCGCGCTGGACGCGCAGACGCGCCTGCGCCTCTCGGACGAGGTGCGCCAGCAATTGCGCGGCTGCGCGACGCTCCTGGTCACCCACGACGTCAGCGAGGCCATCTCCATGGCGGACCGCGTGGTGGTGCTCACCCGCCGCCCCGCGCGCATCTGCGCCGAGCACGCGATCGACCTGCCCGGCCTGCCCCTGGAGCGGCGGCGCGACCCGCGCTTCCGCGAGGAATTCGACCGCATCTGGAAGGAGCTGGACGTGCATGAGCAATAGGGAAGAAAATCGCCTGGAGTCCCCGGCGCAGGCCCGCTACCGCCGCCTGCGCCGCCGCCGCGAGAGATGGATACAGCTCTCCCGCTGCGGCATACTGCTGGCCTTCCTGCTGCTGTGGGAGGGCCTGGCGCGCTTTGGCGTCATCGACGCCTTTTTGCTCTCCAGCCCCACGCGCATGGCGCAGACGCTGGTCGAGCTTACGCGCAGCGGCGAGATCTGGCCGCACCTTTGGACCACGCTCAGCGAGACGCTGCTGGGCTTTGCCCTGGGGGCGGGGCTTGGGATCCTGCTGGCCATCGCCCTGTGGTGGTCGCCTCTGCTCACGCGCATACTCGACCCCTACCTCGTGGTGCTCAACGCCCTGCCCAAGATCGCCCTGGGGCCGGTGCTCATCGTCTGGATCGGCGCCGGCATGCCGGCCATCATCGCCATGTCGCTGCTCATCTCCGGCATCGTGATGCTGGTCACGGTCTTAAACGGCTTCCTCGCCGTGGAGATGGAAAAGCGCACGCTGCTGCGGGCCTTTGGCGCCAGCAAGCTGCAGGAGTTCACCATGGTGGTCTTTCCCGGCGCGCTGGTGAGCACGGTCTCGGCGCTGAAGCTCTGCGTGGGCATGACCTGGGTGGGCGTCATCGTCGGGGAGTTCCTCGTCTCCCGCGCCGGCCTTGGCTATCTCATCGTCTACGGCGGCCAGGTCTTTCAGCTGGACCTGGTGATGGCGGGCACGGCGGTGCTCTGCCTGCTGGCGGCGCTGATGTACCTGGGCGTGGCGCATCTGGAAAAGCGCCTGCTCGCCCGCCGCGGCTGAGCGCCCCTCAGGCGCCCCGCTTTCTGCGCCCGGATTCGCCGCCAGGCGGATTTCGGGCGTCATTTTGCGCGTTTCTTCCACTTTACCGGAAAATTGCTTGCGGGAAATGCGCGAAAAAGGTAAAATGGGGAAGAAAGAAAACCCCCGCAGGGCGCGGCCCTTACAAGGAAACGGGGGTTCATGGAAAGGAACGGTGCCGCATGATCGACAAGGCGATCTTCAACCGCCCGCCGCTTGCGCGCGAGGCGTTTGCCCCGCTGCCGGTGGGCGCGGTAAAGCCCTTGGGCTGGCTGCTGCGGGCGGAGCGCGCCCAGGCCGACGGCCTTGGCGGGAACATCACCCGCGTCTGGGACGGCCTGCGCGACAGCGCCTGGATGGGCGGCCAGGGCGAAAACTGGGAGCGCGGCCCCTATTATCTGGACGGGCTGATCCCCCTGGCCTGGCAGCTGAAGGACGAGGCGCTGCAGGAGACCGCGGAGCGCTTCCTGCGCTGGATACTCGCCTCGCAGGATGAGGAGGGGTTCTTCGGGCCCAAGGACAACCCCGACTGGTGGCCGCGCTTTGTGGCGCTGAAGTGCCTGCAGCAGTACTTTACCATCACCGGGGACAAGAAGATCCTCTCCTTCATGCTCCGCTTCTTCGCCTATATGGCGCGCAGGCTGGACGCGCAGCCCCTTGGGCTCTGGGCCATCGCCCGCGCCGGCGACTGCGCGGACGTGGTCCTTTGGCTCTACAGCCTCACGGGCAGGGAGGCGCTGCTGAAGCTGGCGGACAAGATCCTCTCCCAGGGCATCGACTGGACGCGCCACTTCCACGCCTTCCCGGACGAGGCGGACCAAAAGCGCGCCCACCCATGGAAGGAGCTTGAGCGGCAATTGCAGGCCGATCCCGACCCCTGGAGCGAGGCCTGGCAGATCCACCAGCGCACGCACGTGGTCAACGTGGCCATGGGCCTGAAGACCCCGGCCGTCGAGTACGCGCTGCACGGCGGGCAGAAGCAGGGCAGCGCCTTTGACGCCGCCTGGGAGAAGCTGACCCGCTTCCACGGCGTGGCCAACGGCATGTTCACCGGGGACGAGCACCTCTCCGGCTCCAACCCCTCCCAGGGCACGGAGACCTGCGCGGTGGTGGAGACGCTCTACTCCCTGGAGCGCCTGCTCGCTCTTTCGGGCAGCGCGCGCGTGGGCGACCTCTGGGAGCGCATCGCCTACAACGCGCTGCCGGCCTGCCTCTCGCCCGACGGCTGGGCGCACCAGTACGACCAGCAGGTCAACCAGATCCGCATCGACCGCTATCCCCGCGCCTGGTACAACAACGGCCCGGACGCCAACGTCTTCGGCCTAGAGCCGCACTTTGGCTGCTGTACGGCGAACCTGCACCAGGGGTACCCGAAGTTCACCGCGCATTTGTGGATGGCCGTGCGCGCGGGGCGCGGCTCGGAGACGGCGGGCCTTGCGGCGCAGTCCTACGCCCCCTGCGAGGTGAACTGGCGCCTGGGCGATGTGCGCGTGCGCCTCACCGTGGAGGGCGACTATCCGCGCTCGGAGCGCGTGCGCATACGCCTGCATCTGCAGGAAGAGGCGCAGTTCCCTCTGCTTCTGCGCATCCCGGCCTGGGCCGAGGGCGCCGCGGCGGAGGTGGGCGGCGATCGCGTCGCTGGAGAGCCGGGCGCCTACCTGCGCGTGGAGCGCCGCTGGCGCGACGGCGACGTCGTAGAACTGACGCTGCCAAGCCGCGTGCGCACCGAGACCTGGCGCCACCAGACCACCGCGGTCTACCGCGGAGCGCTGCTCTACGCGCTGCCGGTGCCGGGGAAGTGGACCTACGGCGGCGAATTGCCGCTGTGCGACCGCTATGCCGAGCCCACCGGGCCCTGGAACTACGCGCTGCTCCCGGAGCGCGGCTTCCGCCCGGAAGAGGACGGCGCGCGCATCCGCTGCGCGGGCTTCCGCTGCGCGGACTGGCGCGAAAAGGACGGCTCCGCCGGCGATCCGCCGGTGCGCCCGCCGCGCGGCGAGGCGGCGGTGGAGGAGCTTACGCTCGTGCCCTATGCCGAGGCGCCGCTGCGCATCGCCCAGTTCCCCACCGGGCGCGAGTCTTAAACAAAATTTCGCAAAAAAGAGGCCGCGTCTTGCAACACAGCGGCAGGGTATCGCGTTTTCAGTAGCGTAAAAAAGCTGGAGCCGTCTTAAGGGAGCCGGCTCCGGTCGAAATAGACAAGAGAGAGGAGTCCGATTTGTATGGGTCTTAAGATCGGCATCATCGGGTTCGGCGGCATGGCGCACTGGCACGCCGCCAACGCTTCCAAGATCGAGGGCGTGGAGTTTGTCGCCGCCTACGACGTGGACGCAAAGCAGACGCAGGCTGCGCAGGAGGAGTTTGGCATGCGCCCCTGCGCCACGCTGGAGGAGCTGCTCTCCATCCCGGAGATCAACTTTGTCCTCGTGGCCACGCCCAACCAGGCGCACAAGGAGCTGGTCATCGCCGCCCTGCGCGCCGGAAAGAACGTCATGACGGAAAAGCCCGCGACGCTGTCCGTGGCCGACTGGGACGAGATGGTGAAAGTCTCCCGCGAGTGCGGCAAGCTCCTCACCGTGCACCAGAACCGCCGCTGGGACAAGGACTACCGCATCATGCGCGATGTGGTGGAGAGCGGCATGATCGGCAAGGTCTACTCCATCGAGAGCCGCGTCTTCGGCACCGTCGGCGCGATGTACGGCTGGCGCGCCTTTAAGGACTACGGCGGCGGCATGGTCTACGACTGGGGCGTGCACATGTTTGACCAGCTGCTGTGGATGTTCCCGGACAAGAAGATCGTGGACGTCAAGGCGGAGCTGATGTCGCTGCTGGAGGCGAA
>CALWKN010000154.1 GCA_944381265.1 uncultured Clostridia bacterium | reverse complement strand
GCGCATGCCGTTCTGCCGCGCGGCGCGGCACAGGCGCTCAAAGTCCTCGTTCGTGCCAAAGGTCGGGTCCACGCGCGTGTAGTCGCCGGTGTCGTACTTGTGGTTGGACTGCGCGTCAAAGATGGGGTTGAGGTAGAGCACGCTGACGCCCAACTTCTTCAGGTACGGCAGTTTCTCGATCACGCCGTTGAGGTTGCCGCCGAAGAAGTCGTGCCCAAGGTTGCTGCCAAGGGGCGCGGTGTTGTACTCGTTGGGCTTTTCGTACCAGGAGGCGTGCGTCACAAGGCCGGGCTTTTTGTCCAGCAGCGGCTGCCCGCCGTCGCAGAAGCGGTCCACGAAGATCTGATACATCACGCCGTCGTGCATCCAGGAGGGCACGCGGTAGGCGCGGTCGTAGACCGTGATCTGGAAGGAAGGGGGCAGGTGCGGCGACTCCTGGCCCACGCCGCCCAGGCCCTCCGGGTTGTTGCCGTACCAGAGCAGCTCCCCATCCGCGTCCACGAGGAAGGTGTACCACAGGATCACCGGCTCCTCGGGCAGCGTCAGCGTCACCTCGTAGAGAAAAGCGCCGTCCATGTAGCCGCGCAGGCGCATGGGGATCTTCTCCTCGCCTTTTTCCGTCCAAAGGCGCAGCGTGCAGTTGGCCCCTTCCGGCGCGGAAATGCGCAGGCGCACGCTGGAGCCGCAGGGGCGAGCCCCCAGCGGCCAGCGGTATTTTTCGCTTTGGGAGTCGTGCTTGAGCTTCGGCATAGGGCTTATTTTTTGCCTCCGTGCAGCGGGTCAAGGTGCCAGATCTTGTCCACGTACTCCCGTATGGTGCGGTCCGAGGAGAAGTAGCCGGACTGCGCCACGTTGATGACCGCGCTGCGCCACCAGGCGCGCGTGTCGTAGAGCTTGTTGACCATCTCCTGCTTGCGGGCGTAGTCGGCAAAGTCGTGCAGCACCAGGTACGGATCGGCCATGCCGCCGTTGTCGCCGAAGAGCAGCGCGTGGTAGAGCTCGGAGAAGACGCGGTTCGGGCCCAGTGTCCCGTCCACCAGCTCGTCCATGACGCGACGCAGCACCGGGCTGCGCTCGTAGACCTCGCCGGCGCGGTAGGTGTTGCCGGCGTACATGGCGTCCACCTCGTCGCTGCTGGCGCCGAAGATGAAGATGTTCTCCCGGCCCACGCGGTCGTAGATCTCGATGTTGGCCCCGTCCATGGTGCCGATGGTCAGCGCGCCGTTCATCATGAACTTCATGTTGCCGGTGCCGGAGGCCTCCTTGCCGGCGGTGGAGAGCTGCTCGGAGAGGTTGGCCGCGGGCATCAGATGCTCGGCGCAGGTGACGCCGTAGTTCTCAAGGAAGATGATCTTGATCATCTGGCTTGCGCGCGGGTGCGCGGCGACAAGAGAAGCCACGGAGTTGATGAGCTTGATGATGAGCTTGGCGCGCATATAGCCCGGCGCGGCCTTGGCGCCAAAGAGGAAAGTGCGCGGCCGCATCTCAAAGGACGGGTCGTCCACGATGCGGTTGTAGAGGGAGATGACGTGCAGGATGTTCAGCAGCTGGCGCTTGTACTCGTGCAGGCGCTTTGCCTGGGCGTCCAAAAGCGTATCCGGGTCAAAGGCGGTGTCCTGGTGCCGCGCCAGCCAGGCGGCAAAGTCCTTCTTGTTCTCGTGCTTGATGTCGGCGAACTTCTGCAGGAAGGCGCTGTCGTCGGCAAAGGGCATGAGGTCGGTCAGCCGCTCCGGGTCCTTGACCCACTTGTCGCCTATGGCCTCGCAGATCAGGGAGGTCAAACGCGGGTTGGCGCACATCAGCCAGCGGCGGTGCGTGATGCCGTTGGTGATGCCGATGTACTTCTCCGGGTGCATCGCGTAGTAGTCGCGGAAGGTCTGCTTCTTGAGGATGTCGGCGTGCAGCTGGGAGACGCCGTTGACCGAGTAGCAGTAGGCGCAGCAAAGGTTGGCCATGTGGATCTGCCCGTAGGAGATGATGGCAAGGCCGCCGATGCGCTCCCACTGCCCGGTGTAGTACTGCCAGAGCTTCTGACAGAAGTCCTCGTTCAGGCCCTGCAGGATCTGGTAGATGCGCGGCAGCGTGTTCTTCATCATCTCTTCCGGCCAGCGCTCCAGGGCCTCGGCCATGATGGTGTGGTTGGTGTAGGCAAAGGTGTGCTCCACGACGCGCTTGGCGTCCTCCCAGCTCATGTCCTCCTGGTCGACGAGGATGCGCATCATCTCCGGGATGGCCAGGGCCGGGTGCGTGTCGTTGATGTGGATGACGACCTTTTCCGGCAGCTTGGTCAGGTCCGTGCCGTAGTGCTTCTTATAGTTCTTGATGATGTACTGCACGGTGGCGGAGGTAAAGAAGTAGTGCTGCTTCAGACGCAGCTCCTTGCCCTCGTAGTGGTTGTCCTCTGGGTAGAGGATCTTGGAGATGACCTCGGCCAGGTTCCGCTCGTCCATGGCGCGGACGTAGTCGCCCTTGTTGAAGTACTCCATGTTGATGCGCTTGGGCGCGCGGGCGCTCCACAGGCGCAGCGGCACGACGTTGTCCACGTCGTAGCCCACGCAGGGCATGTCGTAGGGCACGGCAAGGACCGTGTTGTAGTCCACCTGGCGGTAGACCTTGCGCCCGCCGACCTCCTCCTCGACGACGCGGCCGCCGAAGTGGACCTCGCAGGTGTCGCCCTGCTGCACCTCCCAGGGGCAGCCGTTCTCCAGCCAGTTGTCCGGCAGCTCCACCTGGTTGCCGTCGATGATCTTCTGGCGGAAGAGGCCGTACTCATACCGGATGGAGCAGCCCATGGCCGGCATGTCGAGCGTGGCCAGGGAGTCCAGGAAGCAGGCCGCAAGGCGGCCCAGGCCGCCGTTGCCCAGGCCCGGGTCGCTCTCCTGCTCGGCGATGGCGTCCATGGAGATGTTCAGCTCCGACAGGGCCTGCTGGTAGTCCTTGGTCCGCATCAGGTTCAGGATGTTGTTGTGCAGGGCGCGGCCCATGAGGAACTCCACCGACAGGTAGTAGACGCGGCGGCTCTTTTCCGCATGGCGCAGATGGCGCGACTCCACAAACTTATCCATGATCTGGTCGCGGACGGTCAGGGCGACCGCCTGGTAGATCTGCTCCTCGGTCGCCTCATCCAGCGTGCAGCCGAAATTGCGCTCAAGGTTGCCCACGATGGAGTCCTTGATCCAGTCCACATTGTAAATTCGTTCCATTCCGATCCTCCAAACTCAATCCCAAAATGCCAAATACGTCTTGGATGATTTTAGCACATTTCACAAGGCGGGACAAGAAAAGTTAGCGTACAAAACGACGATAGTTCAGAGATTTTGCGGAAACGCAGCCGCGCGGGCGGCCTGCCGTGTAGTCTATTCTACACCGGGAGAAGGAATTTTATGTATTTGTCCGGCCCGCGGAAGAGTTGTAACGAAGTTGTAGCGATTTTCCGGAATTGTTGAAAAATGGGAGGGCGGCC
>CALWKN010000153.1 GCA_944381265.1 uncultured Clostridia bacterium | reverse complement strand
CCCCGACACCCCCTTGGAGGAGACCGCCCCGTCCGGCGTTCCGTTTCTCGTTGGTGGGGGAACTGGCGCAACGGGGTGGGCGGGTGGGGCGCTGCGCGCATGGTGGGAACCGCCGACCCGTTCCTCCCCTACTCCGACTCCGCGGCGAAGGCCTCCGGGAAGCGGTCGAAGGGCGGCGTGTGCGGCGGCGGGCAGGGGATGCGCAGCGGGGTCTTTTTCGTCGGGTGGACGAGCTCCAGCGCGCTGCCCCAGAGGGCGATCTGCTCGCCGGGTTTCCCGCCGCCGTAGCGGGCGTCGCCCCAGAGCGGCCAGCCGGCGTGCGAGAACTGGACGCGGATCTGGTGCGAGCGGCCGGTCTGCAGGTGGATCTCGCACAGGGAGAGGCCGTCGCGGCGCGCAAGCACGCGGAAGGTTAGGCGCGCCTCCCTGGCGCCGGGCGTGCCCTCGGGCACGGCGCGGGAGGTGTTCGTCCGCTCGTCCTTGAGGAGGAAGTCGCGCAAAAACCCCTCTTTGGGCGGGTCGCCGCGCACGACGGCAAGGTAGGTGCGCCGCACCTGACGCGCGCGCACCTGCTCGGACAGGCGCGAGGCGGCCTTGGAGGTGCGGGCAAAGACCATCGCGCCGCCCACGGGCCGGTCCAGGCGGTGGACAAGGCCGAGGTACACCTCGCCGGGCTTATCGTACTTTTCCTTGATGTAGGCTTTCAGGAGACTGAGCAGGTCGGGGTCGCCGGAGGCATCGGCCTGGGCCGGGACGTTCGGCGGCTTTTTCACCACCAGCAGGTGGTTGTCCTCGTAGAGCACGAGCGCGGCGGTCTCCTGCGCCGTCATCGCGCTTCCCACCTTCCGGAGGCGCCGCAGGGCAGCACGACGCCGCCGCGCGACACCGGCAGGCCGACCTCGTCCGCCTCGGCGCGGCCGCCGCGGGCGCGCACGACGGTCTTTTGCAGCAGGTTGCGCAGCACGGCGGGCTGCAGGCCCGTTGTGTAGCCGTTGATGAGGAAGAAGAGCGGCGCATCGCTTAGGAGCTTTGCGCACTCCTCTACGAGGGAGTAGACCTCGTTTTCCAGCTTCCAGACCTGGCCGTCCGGGCCGCGGCCGTAGGAGGGCGGGTCCATGAGGATGCCCTCATAGGCGCGGCCGCGCCTTTGCTCGCGCAGGACGAACTTGAGCGCGTCGTCCACGATGTAGCGCGCGGGGCGGTCGGACAGGCCCGAGAGCTGGGCGTTTTCCTTGGCCCACTGCACCATGCCCTTGGCCGCGTCCACGTGGCAGACCTCGGCCCCGGCGGCAAGGCAGGAGATCGTGGCGCCGCCGGTGTAGGCAAAGAGGTTGAGCACGCGCACCGGGCGCCCGGCGCGCTCGATCAGGCCGCGCATCCAGTCCCAGTTGACGGCCTGCTCCGGGAAGAGGCCCGTGTGCTTAAAGCCCGTGGGCCGCACGCGGAAGGTGAGGTCCCGGTAGCGGATCGTCCACTGCTCGGGGATGGCGTGCCTCTTCTCCCAGGCGCCGCCGCCCTGGGCGCTGCGGTGGTAGTGCGCATCGGCCTTCTTCCACAGCGCCGCGTCCTCCGCCGGCCAGATGACCTGCGGGTCCGGGCGGCGCAGGATCACCTCGCCCCAGCGCTCGAGCTTCTCGCCCTCGCCCGTGTCCAGGACCTCGTAGTCCCGCCAGCCGTCTGCGATGTACATGGCTGTCCTCCTTTCGTGTAAAGGGGCGAAAAGGGCGGCGGGCGCGCGGCCCGCCGACCCCCTCTGTTTTCATGCCGCCTCCCCCGCCGGGAAGCGGTGCGGCGCTACGCCTTTTCCACGGCCAGCGTCGCCTTTTCGCCGTTGAGGTCCCACGCCTTGGCGCAGGCGCCCTCCGGCGCGGCGGCGACGGCGGCGGAGACGGCGAGCACGCCGTCCATGAGCGCCTGGGCGTTTTCGGTGACGACGCTTTCGATCACCGGGCTGCCCTGGACATAGACGCGGATGCGGTCGGTGACCTCGAACCCGGCCTCCTTGCGCATGGTCTGCACCTTGGAGACGACCTCGCGCAGGTACCCCTCCTGACGCAGCTCGTCGGTGAGGTTGGCGTCGAGCACGACGGTGAAGTCCCCCTCGCTCTGGGCCACGTACCCGGGCTTCTGCGCAGGCGCGATGAGCATATCCTCCCGCGCCAGGGACACGGGCGTGCCCTCCAGGTCAAACTCGTAGTTCTTCCCCTCGTCCAGCACGTCCACCACGGCGTTGCCGTCCGCCGCGGCCAGGTGCTGGCCGATCTTGCCAAGCAGCTTGCCGTAGCGCGGGCCGAGTGTGCGCATCTGCGGCTTGATCTTGTAGGTGGTGAAGTGGCGCGCGTCGCGGACGAAGCGGACGGACTTTACGTTCAGTTCGTCGGCGATGAGGGCGCGCATCTCCTCCGGCAGGGAAGATTCGCTCTTTACATACATGGCGGCAAGCGGCTGGCGGATCTTGAGGTTGGCGGCGTTGCGGGCGGCGCGGCCGAGGTTGACGGCCTTGAGCACCAGCTCCATGTCGTTTTCCAGCGCCGTGTCGATGAGGCTCTCGTCGG
>CALWKN010000152.1 GCA_944381265.1 uncultured Clostridia bacterium | reverse complement strand
AAGTAGAGCGGCGCCTGCTGGCTCGCGTCCTCAAAGCCCATGCCGGTCATCAGGATCTCGCGGAAGACCGCGTCCTCCGGGTCCATGAAGTGCACGTCGCAGGTGGCGCACACGGGCTTGCCGAGCTTGTCGCCCAGGCGCAGCACGCGGCGGTTGAGGTCCTGCAAGCCCTTTTCGTCGGCGATCTGGCCGTTTCGGACCATGAAGGCGTTGTTGCCGGTGGGCTGGATCTCCAGGTAGTCGTAGAACGAGGCGATGCGCTCGATCTCCCGCTCGCTCTTGCCCTCGACCATGGCGCGTATCAGCTCCCCCGCCTCGCACGCGGAGCCGACGATGAGCCCCTCGCGCCGGGCCTTGAGCTCGGACTTCAGGATGTGCGGCCGCCGGTCGAAGTGCTTTAAGTGCGCGTCGGACACCAGGCGGTAGAGGTTCTCCAGGCCCGTCCGGTCCTTGGCCAGCAGGATGATGTGGTAGGAGGTGCCCGCGGCCGCGACGCGCTCGCCGAGCTTGTCGTTGAGGTCGCGCAGCGTCTTTATGCCGTGGCGCTCCTTTGCGCGCTGGAGCAGGCGGATGAGCATATGGGCCGTGGCGCGGGTGTCGTAGAGCGCGCGGTGGTGGTTGTCGAGCTTGACGTCCAGCTTCTTACAGACCTGGTCGAGCTTGTGCCGCTTGAGCTCCGGCACGACGGCGCGCGCCAGGGGCAGCGTGTCCAGCACGGCGGCGGGCAGCTCCACCCCGGCGCGCTCGGCGTCGATGCGCAGAAAGCCGATGTCAAAGGAGGCGTTGTGGGCGCAGACCACATATCCGCGGCAGAAGTCGGCAAGCTTTGGCATGACCTCGGCGATGCCGGGCGCGCCCTCGACCATGTCGTCGGTGATGCCGTGGACGGCGATGGTGGCGGGCGGTATGCGCATGCCGGGGTTGACCATGGTGTGGAACTCGTCCTGGATCTTGTCGTCCGGGCCGATCCTGACCGCGGCGATCTCGATGATGCGATCCTTGCCCGCGTAAAGGCCCGTGGTCTCTATGTCCAGCACCACATAGGGCCTGTCTATGCTGCCGTCGTCCGGGGAGGAGACGATGACGCCGCTGTCGTCGATGAGGTAGCCCTCCATGCCGGGGATGAGCTTGATGTTCTTTCCCTCTTTGCTGAGCTTTTTCACCGTGTCAAAGGCCTCGGGGTAGGCCTGCACCACGCCGTGGTCGGTGATGGCGATGGCCTCGTGCCCCCACTCGGCGGCGCGCTTGATCAGGGCGGCGGCGGAGGTGACGCCGTCCATGTTGCTCATCTGCGTGTGCAGGTGCAGCTCGACGCGCTTGACCTCCTCCTCGTCCCGGCGCGGCGTCCAGGGCATCTGCTGCACGTCGTCCGCCATCAGGGCGATCTCCTTGGAGAAGCTGTCCCACTGGCAGGCGCCGCGCACGCGCACGCGCAGGCCGGGCTTCAGGCCCTGGATCTCCTTGCCCTCGCCCTGGTCGCTGTGCAAAAAGACCTTGCAGAGCACAGAGCCGGTGTAGTCGGTCACCGCGAATGTGACGAGCGTCTTGCCGCCGCCGCGCAGTTCCTTGGACTCGATGTTTTTCAGCACAAAGCCCTCTACGGTGACGCGGCCGCTCATCTCGCTTAAATTCCCGATGGGCTCGTTCTCGCTGCCGGAGATCTTGCGGCCGTAGAGCACGCGCGGGCCCTCGGGCTTTTTCTTCTCCTTGACCTGGTCGCCCATGTGCTTTAAGAGCTCGGCGTCCATGCGGCGGCGCTCCTCGAGGAAGGACTCCAGCGCCATCTCCTGCTCGCGGGAGATGATCTGCACCGCGGCCTCGCGGCGGAAGACCTGGCTCAGCAGCGCGGCGATGCGCTCGTCGGCATGGCGCTGCAGCAGGAGGTCGGCGGCGATCTTGGCGCGCAGCGTGAGGGTCACGGTGTTCTTCTCCGCCGACCAGACGGCGTCCCGCAGATGCGGGCGCAGGGAGGGCATCTGCGCGCTCAGCGCGTCCGTGAGCCAGGCGGCGTACTTTTCCGGCGCGGCGAGGAAGTCGTCTGCCAGCGTCGGACAGGCGACGTAGACCTCCACCGCAAGGCCGCTCCTGCGGCCGAACAAATCGGCAAAGCCCTTTTTCAGCGCGGCAAAGTCCTTGCGCGAGAGCAGCTTTCCGGCGCGCAGGCGCACGACAATGCGCCCCGCTTTCTGGTGCGCGGTGACGCGCTCGAGCTCCAAGCCGTCCACCGGCGCCTGCGGGGCGAGAGTCTTCAGTTGTTCCTTCCAAAGCGGCGCTTCGGCCATGGTTTTCCTCCCGAAAAAAAGGCGGTCATTCCCGGGATGCGTCCTGGCGCATTTCCCTGGCGATGTCCTGGATCTCGTCCATCAGCGCGTCGAGCAGCTGGTCCTTGGGCACGCGGCGCAGCAGGATCCCGTGGCGGAACAGCGCGCCCGCGCTGCCGCCGCCGGCGATGCCCACGTCCGCCTGCCGGGCCTCGCCCGGGCCGTTGACCACGCACCCCATGATGGCCACGGTGATGGGCAGCTCCACGCCCGCAAGGCGCCGCTCGACCTCCTTGGCCAGGGACTCCACGTCCAGCATCTTGCGGCCACAGGTGGGGCAGGAGACGATGTTGACCTTGTCGCGCCTCAGGTTCAGGGCGCGCAGTATGTTGAGCCCGGCCTCGACCTCGGGCACGGGGTCGCCGGAGAGGGAGACGCGGATGGTGTCGCCGATGCCGTCCAGCAGCAGCGCGCCGATGCCGATGTCGGACTTGACGTTGCCCATGCCGCGGCGGCCGGCCTCCGTCACCCCCAGGTGCAGCGGGTAGTCGCAGATAGCGGCCATCTTGCGGTAGGCCTGGACGTTCATGCGCACATCCGAGGCCTTGAGCGACAGGGCGATGTCATAAAAGCCGCAGTTTTCCAGTATGCGCACATGGCGCAGCGCCGCCTCCACCATGCTGTCGGGCGTAACGCCCATGGAGGCGACGAGGTCTTTAGGCAGGCTGCCGGTGTTGACGCCGATCCGTATGGGGACTTTGTGCGCCTTGGCACAGTCCACGACGCGTCGCACGTCCTCCCGGCGCTCGATGTTGCCGGGGTTGATGCGCAGCTTGTGGATGCCGTTTTCCATGGCGCCGATGGCGAGCCGGTGGTCAAAGTGGATGTCGGCGATCAGCGGCACCGGGGAATAGTCCACCAGCTTTCGCACGTTGGCCACGCAGGCCTCGTCATAGACGGAGACGCGCACAAGGTCGGCCCCGGCCTTGTGCAGGCGCTCGATCTGCGAAAGGGTGGCCATGGCGTCGCGCGTGTCGGTGTTCGTCATGGACTGGACGGAGATCGGCGCGCTGCCGCCGATCTCCACGTCCTTTACGCGGATGGTTCTGCAAGCTCTTCTGCTCATACGTTCACCCCGAAAATTCGCAAGATGTCCCGGCCCGTCAGCACAACGATCAGCCCCAGCAGCAGCACCAGGCCCACAAAGTGGACGATGGCCTCGTGCTGGCGGGAGAGATGGCGGCCGGTCGCGGCCTCCACCGCCAGCAGCACCACGCGCCCGCCGTCCAGGGCGGGCAGGGGCAGAAGGTTCATAAGTCCAAGGTTCATCGAGATGATGACGGCAAGGTTCAGCACCATGGTCATGCCGTCGGCAAAGGACTGGGCAAAGGAGGCCTGCGTGTACTCGGTCATGAGGGACACCGTGCCCACGGGCCCTGCCACCTGGTCCAGCACATCGGCGCGGGTAAACATCTGCCCCAGCGTCTGCACCATGAGCTTTAGCATCTCCACGCAGTAGGTCACGGAGTTGCGGACCGCGCTCCAAAGGCTGGTGCGCACGCGCTCGGTGCCAAAGGTGATGCCCATGAGGTAGCGGCCGCTCGCCTCGTCGTACTCCTTGCCCACGGTAAGGTCCATGGTCTCCCCGTCCCGCTCGATGGTAAGCACGACGTCCGCATCGCCCGTCTCGCCGATGGCGGCGCTTACGTCCTCCGCCTCTTCCATCGCCGCGCCGTTGACGCCTACGATCGCATCGCCGACCTCAATGCCCGCTTCCTGGGCGGGCGTGCCGTCAGTGACAACGTCGATGCGGTTGACCACGGCGTACTCGCCGATGGCGGCCATGAGCACCACCGCCAGCAGCAGCGCCAGCACAAAGTTCATCACCGGCCCCGCGGCGGTCATGATGAGGCGCTTCCAGGCGGGCTGGAGGTTGATGTTGTCCGGGTCTTCGGCGTCGTCCTCGCTGCTCTCGCCCACAAAGGCGCAGAAGCCGCCCACGGGGAAGGCGCGCAGCGAGTAGTCCGTGCCGCCGCGGCGCCAGCCGAAGATCTTCGGCCCCATGCCGATGGCGAACTCCACCACGTGCAGGCCGCAGGCCCGCGCCGCGAGAAAGTGTCCAAACTCGTGCACAAAGATGCAGATCCCCAGCACCACCAGGGCCAGTATCACATAGAGGAGCGTGTTCATGCTGTTTTTGATACCCTCAAAAGTCCGAAAGAAAAAAACGTGTTTACAGCGCCCAGGGCCGCGCGACGGCGCGGGCGCGGGCGCGGGCGCGCCGGTCGGCGTCCAGCACATCCGAAACCTCGCGTAAGGGGCGGACGGGCTCCCGGCTTAGCGTTTCCCGCAGCACGTCGGCAATGCGGAAGAAGGGCAGCTTTTTTTGCAGCACGAGCTCCACGGCCGCCTCGTTGGCGCCGTTGAGGAGCACGGCGGCGTCGCCGCCCTCGCGCAGGACGTCGTAGGCCAGGCCCAGCGCCGGGAACTTTTCCAGGTCCGGGGCCTCGAAGACGAGCGGGCCGGTCTTTGTCAGGTCCAGGGGCGCGCCGACGTCCCCCAGGCGGTCGGGATAGCTCATGGCATAGGCGATGGGCACGCGCATATCCGGCAGGCCCAGCTGGCAGAGCAGCGCGCCGTCGGAAAAGGCGACGCCGGAGTGGATCACGCTCTGGGGGTGGATGACGACCTCGATGTTCTCCGGCGCCATGTCAAAGAGCCAGCGCGCCTCGATGACCTCCAGGGCCTTGTTGACCATGGAGGCGCTGTCGATGGTGATCTTGCGGCCCATGGACCAGTTGGGGTGGCGCAGGGCCTGCTCCAGCGTGGCCCGCTCGATCTGCGCGCGGCTCCAGGTGCGGAACGGCCCTCCCGACGCTGTTAAAACGATGCGGCAGGGGCGCGCGTTCGGCCGCCCCTGTATGCACTGGAAGATGGCGCTGTGCTCGCTGTCCACGGGCAGCAGGGACACGTTCTGTTTTTTCGCCGCCTCCATGACCAGCGCGCCGCCGGTAACCAGTGCCTCCTTGTTTGCCAGCAGCACGGTCTTGCCGCAGGCGATGGCGCGCAGCACGGCGGGCAGGCCGGCGATGCCCACCACCGCAACGAGCACGGCGTCCACGTCGTCGCGGGCGCAGAGGTCGAGCATCGCTGCCTCGCCAAAGGCCCAAGCGCAGCCCGCTTCGCCGGAAAAGCCCGGCGGCGGGGCGGTGAGCACGGCGGCGGCGGGGGCAAACTCGCGCACCTGCGCCTGGAGGGCTTCGGCGCTTGCGCGCGCGGCCAGGGCGGTGACGCAAAATTCGTCCCGATGGCGGCGGACGACGTCCAGCGCCTGGGTGCCGATGGACCCGGTGCTGCCAAGGATCGCGAGTCTGCGCATATCGTTCCTCCTTATTTTCCGGCGGTGACGAAGAGCACGAAGATGCACAGCGCCACGGAGTTGTACATGATGCCGTCCATGCGGTCGAGCAAACCGCCGTGGCCGGGGAAGAGCTTGCCAAAGTCCTTGACCCCGCAGATGCGCTTGATGCAGGAGGCGACGATGTCCCCCACCTGCGTGACCACGGATCCCGCAAGGCCAAGGCCGATGAAGAGCCAGATCGGCAGGCCGTCCCCCATATATACGCTGAAGCCGTACATCACCAGCGCGGCGAACACGCCGCCCACCAGGCCCCCCACCGCGCCCTCGACGGTCTTGTTGGGGCTGACCTTGGGGATGAGCTTGCGCTTGCCGAAGGCCTTGCCGAAAAAGAGGGCAAAGCCGTCGCTGCCCACGGAGACGGCAAAGGCCATCCACACAAAGAGCCGCCAGTGCGCAAGGCCGCTTGTGACGAGCAGGCACAGCGCCATGATGGGCAGGGCGGGGTAAAAGGCGGGCAAGAGCGCGGCCAGCATCTCGCGGGCGTCCGGCGCGTGGCGGATGGCGGTGGCGGCCATGGCGGTCATGGCCCCGATCATGAGCATCAGCAGCAGGCCGCGGTCCCCACCCCAGAGGTAAGCGGGAACCAGCAGCAGCACATAGGGGTAATAGACCCACTTGACCGGGTGAAAGCCGCCGGCGGAAAGGCTCTGCAGCACCTCATAGGTGCCCACGACCAGCAGCAGCGCGATATTGATCAGGAGCGCCGTCTTGCCCAGCAGGACCATGGCGATGACATAGGCGCTGGCCAGCAGCCCCGTGATCGTTCTCTTCTCCATATCTGTGTATCCCTATCCCTTTTTCGTTACTCGCGCGTCCGCTTCCACCCGGCCAAAGCGGCGGGCGCGGCCAAAATAGGCCAAGAGCGCCCTCTCAAAGACCTCGCGCGTAAAATCCGGCCAAAGCTCGGGGACAAAGACGAACTCCGCGTAGGCGCACTGGTAGAGCAGGAAATTGGAGAGCCGCTCTTCGCCGCTTGTGCGGATGAGCAGGTCCACCGGCGGCAGGCCCCGGGTGTAGAGCGCGTCCTCCAGGGCGTTTTCGTCGATGTCCTCGGGCCGCATCTGACCCCGGCTGCACATTTCCGCAAGCAGGCGCGCGGCGCGCACGATCTCCTGGCGGCTGCCGTAGTTGAGGGCGATGTTGAGCTTCAGGCCCGTGTTGCACGCGGTGCGCGCCATGGCGGTCTCCGCGGTCCTGCGCTGCAGCTCCGGCACGCCGTCAAGATCGCCGATGATGCGTATGCACACGCCCTTTTTGTCCAGCTCGTCGATCTTCTTGTTGAAGAACTCGACGATAAGGCCCATGAGCGCGGCGACCTCGTCCCGTGGGCGGGCCCAGTTCTCGGTGGAAAAGGCGAATATCGTCAGCGCCTCGACGCCCCACTCGCCGGCGGCCTCGATGACGGGTTCCAGCGTCAGCACGCCCTGGCGGTGGCCGTAGGCGCGGGGCAGGCCGCGCTGTTTTGCCCAGCGGCCGTTGCCGTCCATGATGATGGCCACGTGCCGCGGCATCGCGGCGCCCTTGGGGGGAAATACCTCGCTCATGGCTCCTCCTTCAGCGAATCTGCAAACGGCGAGACGGTAAGTTCCACCGTCCCGCCGTATTCCCGGACGCGGATGACGCGCGCGCTGCCCGTCTTTTCCGGGCAGCGCGGCGGGCGCGTCCATACCACGCGGCAGTTCTCCTCCCCCAGGGCTTGCAGCGCCAGGGGCAGGGGCAGGCCCAGGGCGGAATGGATCATACCGCCATGAGCTCCTTTTCCTTGTCCGCGGTGATGCCGTCCACTTCCTTGATGATCTTGTCGGTCGCCTTCTGGATCTTGTCCTCGGCGCTCTTCTGGTCGTCCTCGGTGATGGCGTTGTCCTTCTTCATCTTCTTGATCTGGTCGTTGGCGTCGCGGCGGATGGCGCGCACGGCGACCTTGCACTCCTCGGCGAGCTTGCGGGTCTGCTTGACGAGCTCCTTGCGGCGCTCCTCGGTCAGCTCCGGCAGCAGCAGACGGATGATCTTGCCGTCGTTGGAGGGGTTGATGCCAAGATCCGACTTCTGGATCGCCTTTTCGATGACCTTGAGCATACTCTGCTCCCAGGGCGCGATCTGTATGATGCGCGGCTCGGGGATGGAGATGTTGGCCACCTGGTTGATGGGCGTGGGCGAGCCGTAGTAGTCCACCAGTATGCGGTCCAGCAGCTGCGGGTTGGCGCGGCCTGCCCGCATGGAAGCCAGCTCTTTTCTATAAACCGCCACGGATTTGTTCATCTTCTCCACCATGGTATCGAGAACCTGTTTGGTCATGCGAAAACGCCTCCTCCACACTTCAATGGGATTGCCATCTCTATTGTATATAATTTGCGATGCAGTGGCAAGCCCTTTCGCCGAAAGAATGGAAAACATTCTGTGACCGCGCGCCCGCCGCGGCAAAATAAGGCCCCCTCCCGGGCGCGCCGGGAAGGGGCCTTTTCGGAAATCCCGCCTTACTTCCAGCTGAAATCGCGGTACATGAAGGCGGAGAACTGGGTGTAGAAGGGACCGGCGTTGACGCCGTCGTCAAAGGCAAAGAAGGTGGTGTTGTAGAAGATCGGGATGTAGGCGCGGCTCTCGGTGGCGGTCTTCATGGCCGCCTGGGCGCTGGCCTCGTCCGTGATGGCGTCAAAGACGGCCTGGATCTGCGGATCGTTGATGCCGGAGAGATTCAGACCCGTCTCCAGGTCAAAGAGCTGCGCGTAGGAGGTAAACTGGGTGGTCAGGCCCATGCTGGTCAGCGCCAGGTCGAAGTCCTGGATGAAGATGCGGCTGGAATCCGGCAGCTGCTCGATGTTGATCACGAAGTAGGACTGCTCCAGCTGCGCCTTGAGGATCTCGCAGGCGGAGACCCAGTCGGGGTAGGCGCTCAGCACGACCAGCGTCAGCTCCAGCGGGTTGCTCTCGGAGTAGCCGGCCTCGGTCATCAGGGCGTTGGCGGCCTCCACATCGACGGTGACGTGCTCGCAGACGTCGTCGTAGTACTGCACAAGGGGCGTGGCCAGATTGTAGGCCGGGGTGCCGGCGCCGCTGGTGGCGACGGAGGCCAGCTCCTCAACGTTCATGCAGTGGGCGATGGCGTCGCGCACGCGCTGGTCGGCGGTGGGCATGCCCTCGACGCAGTTGCTGACGAGGAAGCCGACGTTGTTGAGCACCTGCTCGCGGGTCTCGACGTTGTCATACGTCTTGATGATCTCGTAGTTGGTGGCGCCGTAGGTGGCAAAGTCCAGGTCGCCGGCCTCAAAGGCGGTCTCCTGGGAGCCGGAGACGTACTTAAAGTAGATGGTGTCGATGGTTGCGGGCGCCCAGCACTCCTCAAAGCGGGTGAGCGTGACATCGCCGTTGTCGCTGATGGACTCGACCTTGTAGGAGCCGGTGCCGTCCACGTTCAGGCCCAGGTCCTCGGTGGGCTCGGAGATGATCGTCTCGCAGTAGGACTGGTTGACGACGCACATGCCCTGGAGGTAGGGCATGAGCTCATGGAAGCCCGCGCCCGCGTTCGCGCCGGGGAAGCTCAGCGTAAGGTGCGTGTCGTCCGTCACCGTGATCTCCATGGCGCCGACCAGGGGCGCGCACAGGGGCGAGACGGAGCAGCGGCTGAAGGTGTAGGCCACGTCGGAGGCCGTCATCGTGTCGCCGGAGTGGAACTTGACATCGCTGCGGAGCGTGACGTCCACGCTGCCGTCCTCGTTCTCGACGTAGGACTCGGCCAGGGCGCAGACGATGTTGTTGTCGTTGTCCAGGTAGAACAGCGGGTCGTAGACGTTGACGATGATGTTGTCCTCGGCCTGCTTCATGAAGAGCTCGGGGTCAAGTGTGGAAACCTGGTCCACCAGCGCCACGGTGAAGGAGTTCTCCTCCTTGCCGTTGGTGGTGGGGCGCATTTTGCCGCTGCCGGCGCTCTCGCCCTCGTCGCCGGTTTCCGCGGCGGGCGCGGACTCGCCGGGAGCGGCGGACTCGCCCGGCGTCTGGGCGCTGGAGCAGCCGGTCAGCGCGCAGAGCGCAAAGACCAGGGCAAGGAGCAGCGCCAGTACGGATTTGCTCGTTCTCATCGTGCATTCATCCTTCCATGGTAGTAAAGTGGGGATGTGTATTTCCAAGGCCGTCGGCCCCGAAAATCAGGAAAAGAGGTGGCACTTGACGAAGTGGTTCTCCTCCACCTCGCTCCACTGCGGCTCCTCGCCGCAGCGCTTGTCCGCGTAGGGGCAGCGGCTGCGGAAGCGGCAGCCCTTGGGCGGGTCCACGGGCGAGGGCACGTCGCCCTCCAGCAGTATGCGCTGCTTGTTCTTCTTTTCCGCCGCAGTAAAGGCGGGCGTGGCGGAGAAGAGCGCGCGTGTGTAGGGGTGGGCGCGGTTGCGGTAGACGGTCTCCATCGTGCCGCGCTCCACGATCTGCCCTAAGTACATGACGATGATCTCGTCCGAGATGAAGTGGACGATGTTAAGGTCGTGCGAGATGAACAAGTAGGTCAGGCGCAGCTCGTCCTGCAGGTCCTTCAGCAGGTTGATGATCTGGGCCTGGATGGAGACGTCCAGGGCGGAGACGGCCTCGTCGCAGACGACGAACTCCGGGTCCGTGGCCAGGGCCCGGGCGATGCAGATGCGCTGCCTCTGTCCGCCGGAGAACTGGTGCGGGTAGTGCAGCGCCATCTCCGGGTAGAGGCCGCACATCTTCATCAGGCGCTCGACCTTTTCCGCGCGCTCGGCGCGGTTTTTCGCCAGGCGGAAGTTGTCGATGGGTTCGGCGATGATGTCCCCGGCGCGCAGGCGCGGGTCGAGCGAGGAATAGGGGTCCTGCCAGACGAGCTGCATCTTCTTGACGTAGGGGCGCCTCTCCTTTGGCGAGAGGTCGGTGATGTCGCGGCCCTCGTAGAAGATCCTGCCGCCCGTCGGGCGGTAGATGTTCAGCAGCATCTTGCCCACCGTGGACTTGCCGCAGCCGCTCTCGCCCACCACGCCCAATGTCTTTCCCTTGGGCACGGCAAAGGAGACGTCGTCGGCCCCGTGGATCCAGCTGGTGGGCCGGCCAAAGGCGTCGGAGGCGGCGGGGAAGTGCATGGTCAGGCCCTCTGCCTTGAGGAAGTAGTTTTCGTTTGTGTTGGCGCGGAACTGCTCGGTCACTCCGCCTTCCCTCCTTCCGTTTTTGCCGCGCGCCAGTTGTGGCAGGCGACGACGTGGCTGGGCGCGGCCTCCTCAAAGTCGGGGAAGACGTCGCGGCAGGCGTCCGTGGCATAAGCGCAGCGGTTGTTGAAGGGGCAGCCCGCGGGCATGTCCCGCAGCGTCGGCACGCTGCCGGGAATGACCTTGAGGCGCTCGCCCTCGTAGTCGGGGCTTGGGTGGGAGTCGATCAGGCCCTGGGTATAGGGGTGGCGCGGGGCGGTGAACAGCTCGTCCACGTCCGCCTCCTCGCAGACCCTGCCGCCGTACATGATGAGCACGCGGTCGGCCATCTCGCTGATGACGCCAAGGTCGTGGGTGATGAAGATGATGGAGGTGCCGTGCGTCTGCTTGAGCTCGTTCATGAGGTCCAGCACCTGGGCCTGTATGGTGACGTCCAGGGCGGTGGTGGGCTCGTCGCAGATGAGGAGCTTGGGCCGCGTGATCATGGCCATGGCGATCATCACGCGCTGGCGCATGCCGCCGGAGAGCGTAAAGGGGTAGGACTTCAGGATCCGCTCGGGGTTGGGGATCTTGACGCTGCGCACGGCCTCCAGGCTGCGCTCGTAGGCCTCGGCCTTTTCCATGCGCGGGTTGTGCACGCGCAGGGCCTCCATCAGCTGGTCGCCGATGGTGAACAGCGGGTTCATGGCGGTCATCGGCTCCTGGAAGACCATGGCGATCTCGTTGCCGCGGATGGGGCGCAGCTGCTTTTGCTTCATGTGCAGCAGGTCCCTGCCCTCAAAGAGGATCTGGCCGCTGGGGTAGCGGGTGCGGCTGGCGGGGTTGAGCTGCAAAATGGACATGCAGGTCACGGACTTGCCGCAGCCGCTCTCGCCCACGATGCCCAGCGTCTCGCCCCGGTAGAGATCGAAGGAGACGTTTCTTACGGCGTGCAGGGCGGTCTTGCGGTTCAGGCGGAAGTCCACCGAGAGGTCCACCACCTGCAAAAGGGGGTTCTTCTCTTCCATTCTCTGCCTCCTCCTATTTCCCGGCCTGGGGGTCGAGGGCGTCGCGCAGGCCGTCGCCCACAAGGTTGATGGACAGCGCCGTCAGCGCGATGGCAAGGCCGGGGAAGATCGCCATGTAGGGCGCGGTGCGGAAGTACTGCTGGGCGTAGTTGAGCATGGCGCCCCACTCCGGGTTGGGCGGCGCAACGCCGACGCCGATGAAGGAGAGGCCCGCGGCCGAGAGCATCATGCTGGAGATGGTCATCGTCGCATCGACGATGATGGGGTCAAGGGCGTTGGGCAAAATGTGCTTTAGCACGAGCTTTAGGGACTTTGTGCCGCTTACGCGCGCGGCCTTTACATAGTCCTGCTCCACAACGCCCAGCACCACCGCGCGTATGCGCAGCACAAAGCCCGGCACCGAGACGATGGTCAGCGTCAGCACCATGTTGAACACGCTGCCGCCCAGCACCGTGAGCAGCACAAGCGCAAGCAGGATCGTCGGCACGCAGGTGATGACGTCCACAACGCGCATGATCACAAAGTCCGCCTTTTTCGACATGGCGCAGACGGAGGCGATGGCGGCGCCGATGACGAGCGACAGGGCCGTGGCCCCGACGCCTATGCCCACCGAGATGCGCGCGCCGTAGAGCACGCGGGCAAACAGGTCGCGGCCGAGGTTGTCGGTGCCGAAGGGATGGGCGGCGCTTGGCGCCTGGAGCTTGGCCTGCGTGTCGTAGGCCGTGACCATTTCCTCGGGCACGATGAAGTTGGCAAGCAGGCAGGCAAGCAGTATGATCAGCAGGATCACGCCGCCTATGACCGCCGCGGGGTTGCGCACATAGCGCTTGCACACGTCGGTAAAGAGGCTGCTGCGCCGGCTGCCCGCCAGGCGCTTGATGGTTTTCTCCGCTCTCATTTTTTGTACCGCGCTCCAATCTTGGGGTCGATCAGGGCATAGCAGATATCCATGAGCACCATGGCGACCATGAAGATCAGCGACAGCAGGAAGGCGCAGGTCATGACGACCGGCACGTTCTTTTCATTGACGGCGGTGAGCATGTACATGCCAACGCCCGGTATGGTGAAGATCTGCTCGACGATGACCGAGCCGCCAAGCGTCGAGGCAAGGCCCGTGATCAGCAGCGTTATGATGGGCAGGCAGGCGTTTTTCAGCGCGTGCTTCCAGATGACGCGCTTTTCGCTGCAGCCCTTGGCGCGGGCCGTGCGCACGAAGTCCTGCGTCATGGCGTCGAGCATGGAGGAGCGCGTCATGCGGCTGAGCACGGGGATGTTGGCAAGGACCAGCGTCGCCACGGGCAGTATGTAGGCGCTGGGCTCGTCCAGGCCGAACGAGGGCAGCCAGCCCTTGTAGACCGAGAAGAAGAGGATCATCAGCACCGCCACAAAGAACGAGGGCACCGAGGCAAACGTCACGGCAAAGATCGTCACCGTGGTGTCCAGGAAGGAGTACTGCTTGATGGCGCTCAGGATCCCCAGCGACACGCCGAGCACCGCCGAGATGCAAAAGGCCAGGACGCCCACGCGGATCGTCAGGGGAAAGCGGGTGGCAAGTTCGGTAAAGACGTTCTCCTGCGAGGTGTAGGAGAGCACGTTGCCGGTGAGCAGCCCGTGCAGGTAGTTGCCAAAGCGCTCCGGCAGCGAGCCGGAAAAGCCCACGCGCTCGTTGAAGGCGTCCTTTACGTCCTGCGTGGTGGTCATCGGCAGCACGTTGGTGGCCGGATCCCCGGGCGTCAGCGCCATGATGAGGAAGATCATCAGGATCACGCAAAAGAGCATGGGGATCATGTAGAGCAGGCGTTTTACGATATATCGCGACATGGATTCACCGCCCTATCCTTACTGCTTTCTCTCAAACCGAATGAGCTTGCCGCCGGGCTCGGTGACAAGGGGCATGGAGAGCGCCCCGATGCCGCCGCCGATCTCCGCTTCGTAGAAGCGCGCCGGAATGCCGCTGGGCAATTCGCCCATCACGCCCGAGAGCACGAAGGTGTCGTAGTGGAAGTGCGCAAGCTCCACGTCCGTGTCGATGAAGAAGAGGCGGAGCTTGCCGTCCCGCAGGGAGATCTTCACGTCCGTGTAGCCGGGGCGGCCGTAGACGCCCACATAGTCCTCCAGCGGGTGGGAGGGATGCGTGCCCTCGACCCTGTCGCCGGTCAGTTTGCGGATAAACTCCTCGTGCGCGCCGGCGCGGCCCGCGACAAAGTCATGGTAGCGCTTGACCCAGTTGCCGCCGGAGACGCCCAGGTAGTGGTCGATGATCTCGCGCCCCAGCGCAAAGTGCAGGTAGGAGCTGTTCATGTTGGTGTAGGCCACGACGCCCAGCTTCAGATCCGGCACAAAGCTGGTGAAGCCGGAGAAGCCGTTGATGTTGCCGCCGTGGTGGAGGATCTTGTGCCCGCGGTAGGTCTCCACGAACCAGCCAAGGCCGTAGCACCAAAAGCTCGTCTCCTCCATCGGCATGTCCAAAGGCGCGCTGAGCAGCATCTGGGGCTTGTGCATTTCCTTCATGGCGGCCTCGCTGATCAGGCGCTTGCCCTCAAACTCGCCGTCGTTCAAATGCAGGGAGACCCACTTCAGCATGTCGTCCGTGCAGGAGTTGACGGAACCGGCCGGGCCCAGCGGCGCGCCGATCCCCTTGGACTTGTCCTCCTTGGGCATGCGGTAGAAGGGGATCTTCTTCATGCCGTGCAGGGCGTCGTTCGGGTCCGTGCGGTCGTAGGGCACGGCGTGGTTCTCGTCGCCCTCGATGTCGTCGATGAAGGCGCAGGAGCGGCTCATGCCAAGGGGCCCGAAGATGTATTCGTCCAGGTTCTCCTCAAAGCTCTTGCCGGTGACGCGCTCGACGATGTACCCGGCCAGTATGAAGCACTGGTTGTTGTACTGGAACTTGGTGCGGATGGGCTGGTTGGGCTCGAGGTAGCGCAGGTTGTGCACCAGCGTCGCCTTGTCAAAGTCCGTGCCGTACCAGGAGTACTCGTGGCGCGGCAGGCCGGTGCGATGGCAGAGCAGGTCGCGCAGCGTCACGTTTTCCGTGGTGAAGGCGTCGTAGAAGCGCACCTCGGGGACGTAGCGGATGACGGGCGCGTCCCAGTCGAGCTTGCCCTGGTCCACCAGGACCGCCACCAGCGCCGCGGTAAAGGCCTTGGAGCAGGAGCCGATCTGGTAGAGCGTCTTTCCGTCGGCGGGGAGATCGTTTTCCACGTCGCGGCGGCCGAAACCGCCGGAGAACACCGTGCTGCCGTCCTTTACGATGCCGACGGCGACCGAGGGGCTCTCCCACAGGGACAGCCCTTCCTCGGCCATTTCGCGCAGCTGCGCCAAAAACTTCTGATCGTCCATGATTCCATTCTCCTAAAAACTGCTTCTCGATTTGGTAAAGACGATGGGCTTTAGGCCCTTTTCCGAGCCGAGGGTGACGGAGAGCGCGGAAACCGCGCCCCGCGGGTCGGCGGCGAATGTGAGGGTCAGGCCCGCGGGCAGCTCGCCGATCGGGCCGTCGGTGGAGAAGGTGTCGTAGTGGTGGTGCTTCAGGCCCACGAAGAAGTGGTTGAAGTCCGCCGTCAGGCGCCCGTCCTTTTCCTCGATGAGGAAGCGCCGGTAGCCGGGGGCCTCGTAGACGCCGGCGTAGTCGGAAAGCGCGTGGGAGGGCTTTGTGCCCGGCACCGCCTCGCCGCCAAAGGCGGCAAAGAAGGACACCACGCCCTCGAACATGGCCTGGTTGTGCGCCTTCAGGCGGCGGAACCAGTCGCCGTCCGTCTCGCCCAGGGCAAGGTCCACGGCGGTCTGCACCAGCGCGTCCGGCAGGAGTGTGACGTTCATGTTGGCCGAGACGAACACGCCAAGGTCCAGATCCGGCACCAGGGCCGTGGAGGTGGTAAAGCCGTTGATGTTGCCGCCGTGCTCCAGCATCTTGTGTCCGCGGTAGCTGTACAGGCTCCAGCCAAGGCCGTAGGAGGTCATCGCCCGCTGCGGGCCGTAGGCGCCGCCGTCGCCCGTGTCGATGTGGGAGGTGGCGAGCAGGTCCATCAGGTCCCCGCGCACGAGCTGCCTCTCCCCCACCTTGCCGCGATTTAGGTTAAAGCGCAGCCACTTTTCCATATCCTCGGCGCAGGAGCAGACGCAGCCGGCCGCGGCGGTGGGATCGCCGATCCTGCCCTCGTCGTCCTCCGCCGGGGAGCGGTAGAAGGGGATGCGGCGCTTGCCGGTCATGGTGTATTCCCGGTCGTGGTCAAAGGGCAGGGCGGCATTGTCCGCGCCGCGCATGGCGGATAGATACGTCTCGCTGCGCGCCATGCCCAAGGGGAGCAGCAGCTTTTCCTTCAGGAAGTCCTCAAAGGGCAGGCCGCTGACCGCCTCGATCACCGCGCCGGCGATCAGATAATTGAAGTTGCTGTACTGGAAGCGGTAGCGGATGGGCGCGCTCAGGGGCAGGTCCTTGAGGTTCTTCATCAGCTGCTCGCGGGTAAAGCCGGTGCCGTACCAGGCGTACTCGTGCCGGGGCAGGCCGCTGCGGTGGCTGAGGAAGTCGCGCAGCGTCAGGTTCTCCGTGGCGTAGCGGTCGTTTAGGCGGAAGGAAGGCAGGTACTCGATGACGGGCACGTCAAAGTCGAGCTTGCCCTCGGTGGCAAGGACCGCGGCGGCGGTGGCGGTGAAGGCCTTGGTGCAGCTGGCGATCTGGTAGAGCGTCTTTCCGTCGGCGGGGAGGGAACTGTCGTCCCGCAGGCCGACGCCGCCGCAGAGCAGCGTCTTGCCGTCCTTGACAAGGCACAGCGAGAGCGAGGGGACGTCCCAGGCATTCAGCTGCTCCTGCGCGCAGGCGCGCAGCGTTTCCGCGATGTCGTGCATACTCCCGCCCCCCTATTCTTCCACGCGGCGGAAGATCTCGTCCTTGGCCGCGGGGTTCA
Source organism: uncultured Clostridia bacterium (assembly GCA_944381265.1). Taxonomy (GTDB): domain Bacteria; phylum Bacillota; class Clostridia; order Christensenellales; family UBA1750; genus Spyradocola. The sequence continues at coordinate 1,753 of CALWKN010000152.1, read as the reverse complement.
TGACGATGCCAAAGCGTATGGCGTCGACCTTGCCGCGCTTGCCCGTCTCAAAGTCGAGCGTCATGCCGTTGAACAGCGCGTGCGCGTCGTCGATGCAGAAGGTCTCAAAGTGGAAGTGCGCAAGCGGGCTCTTGCGCTTGTTGTAGGTGAATGTGAGCTGCCCCGCCTCTTCCCCGACGACGATGTCGCCGTAGCAGGCGTTGCGGTAGGTGCCGACGTACTCCTGCAGCGGATGCGCGGGCGTGGTGCCCTGCACAGGCTCGCCGTTTTGGCCCTTCATCTGCTCGACGATGGAGCCAAAGACCTCGGAGACGAAGCCGCGCAGGCGCTTCTGCCAGTCGCCGCCGCTTTCGCCCAGCGCCGCGTCGATGAGATCGTAGGTGGTGGCGTAGGTGTCAAAGGAGTCGTTGAAGTTGACCAGGGAGACGATGCCGAGCTTTTCCTCCGGCACCATGGTGACAAGGGCGGTAAAGCCGTTGATGTTGCCGCCGTGCTCGACCATCCTGCGGCCGCGGAAGGTCTCGGTGAACCAGCCAAGGCCGTAGGAGTAGAAGCCCATCTCCGCAAAGTCGGTGAGCAGCGGCTCGCGCATGAGCATCTGGGGCTTGTGGAGCTCCTTCATGTTTTCCTCGGAGACGACCTGCTTGTCGCCCACCTTGCCGTTGTTGAGGTTGAACTCCACCCACTTGAGCATATCGCGCACCGTGGACATGATGGAACCGGCCGGGCCGTAGGGCGCGCCGACGCCCTTTGCCTTGTCCTCGCGGTCGCTCTTGAGGAAGGGGATCTTGACCATGCCCGAAAGGTCCGTGGGCACGGGCCTGTCGTAGGGCTCGGCGTGGTTGGGGTCGCCGGCGATGTCGTCCACAAAGAAGGTGGTGCGCGTCATGCCGATGGGCTCCAAGAGGTTCTCGCGCACGAACTCCTCCCAGGTCTTGCCGGACAGCTGCTCGATCAGCATGCCCACCGCCACAAAGCAGGTGTTCTGGTAGCACCAGTTGGAGCGGAAGGACCAGGCGGGCTGCATATTGCGCAGGTTCTCCACCATCTCGCGCCGGGTGCAGGGGCCGTCGATCCAGTAGGCGTCGTGGCGCGGCAGGCCGGTGCGGTGGCAGAGCAGGTCGCGTGTGGTGGCATTGTAGGTGGTGAAGGGATCCATGAAGCGGATCCAGGGCAGGTATTCGATCACGGGTTTGTCCCAGTCGAGCTTGCCCTGGTCCACCAGCACCGCGGCGGCCGCGGCGGTGAAGGCCTTGGAGCAGGAGCCGATCTGGTAGAGCGTGTCGGCGTCGGCGCGGCGGCCGGTCTCCACGTCCGCCAGGCCGAAGCCCTGGCAGATCTCGATCTTGCCGTTATGGATGACGCCAAGGCCCATCGAGGGCTGGTCCCAGGCGCGCAGCTCTTCCTCCACGCCCTGCTTCACTTTATCAAAAACGGACATCGCGGTTTCCCCCTTTGCTTTTCTCTTTCCGATCCTTTAAATATCCATCTCGATGCCAAGGCCGGGCTTGTCCAGCAGCGTAAAGATGCCGCCCTTGCGGTCGAAGCCGCCGGCGATGCCGTCGTCGTCGCCCTTGTAGAACATGAAGCTGTCGCAGTCGGCCTCGACGATGGCGCGCTTGGCGGCCACAAGGCTGACGCCGGCGGTGATGCTGATCTTGTTCTCCTGCATGCAGCCGACCATGCACTTGACGCCCGCGGCGTCGGCGATGTCGGCGATCTGCGCGCCGGTGTAGAGGCCGCCGCACTTCAT
>CALWKN010000151.1 GCA_944381265.1 uncultured Clostridia bacterium | reverse complement strand
AGGCGGGCTTTCTGCTGCTCGCCGAGCTCTTCCTGCACGCGCTGCTCTTGCTGCAAACGCGCTGGTACGGCTGGCTGACCGACGCCGCGCTGGTCGCCGTCGTCAGCGTCTTTACGCCGATCGCGCCGCTGCGAGCCCTGCTGGCGGATCTCTTCCGCCTCGTGCTGTGCAACCCCAACGCGCTGACGCATGTGTGCGCCTGCCTGCTGCTGAGCGCGGCGCTGGCGCTGGCCAGTCTCTGGGCGCTGAAGCGGAAGACACTGTAAATTCAGAAAGGATGAGAAAAGAATGAAGAAGCGCTTTGCCGCGGCGCTCGGCCTCCTGCTGTTCGCCGCCCTGCTGTCCGGCTGCGGCGCCGAAGAGGAACCGTTCCTGCAAAAGACCTACATGGCGGAAGAAACCGTCCGCGCGGTCTGCATCGACGTGCGGGATCGGGAGATCGAAGTGACGCGCTCGGCGGATGGTCAAACCCGCCTGCTCTACAGCGAGAACAGCAAGGAGTATTATCATTTCACGCTTGAGGACGGCACGCTGACCGTGCAGGCCGCCGGCGACAAGACCTGGACGGACTACATCGGCGCCAAGTCTTCGGCCAACCGCAAGCTCGAGCTGCAGATCCCGGACGGCCAATTGGAGGAGCTGCGCCTTGCCACGACCAATGAAAACCTCACGCTGCAGGATCTGACGGTGGCGGGCGGCGTCACGCTCGAATCCAACGGCGGGGACATCGCCTTTGCGCGCCTGGACGTGGGCGCGTCCCTGACCGTAAGCAGCAAGAACGGAGACGTGACCGGCGCTGTCGTCGGATCGATCGATGAGTTTGCCCTCGAGTCCGCGGTCAAGAAGGGCGAGAGCACGCTGCCCGAGCGCACAGAGGGCGGCGAAAAGACGCTGCGCGTCTCCGCCAACAACGGCGACGTGGACATCGTCTTTGTGGAGGAATGAGAGCGGGCGCAGTGCGCGTCCGCGATGAAAAAAGTGGAGGGGGCGGAAGTCTTTCCGCTCTCTCCACTTGGCTTTAATTCGCCCAGCGCGGGTCCTTGTCCTCCAGCGCATCGCGCATGAAGTCGTAGATGGTATCAAATGCGTGGTCGCCCTTTTGATAATACAGCTCCTCCGCCTGCTCAAGGAGCGCTTTGCCCAAATCGGGTTCCAGGCTGGGCGCCCTGGCCAGCATCTTGTACGGCTCCAGCAGCGTATCATCCATCGCATAGACGATCTTCTGGTTCCCATCCAGCAGCCGATAGGTGCTGTACTCCTCGCCGTCCGGCTTCCGGTAGCGCGTCTCGCTGAGCTTGCGGTACACCGAGCCGTCCCAGCCGAGCCAATAGGCCATCTCCCGGAACTCCGTCGTCCCCAGGCATTCCATCTCTTCTTTTTTCTGCGGCTTCTCGGCGACCTGCTGCTGCCAGTCCCGGGAATCGGCAAACGATTCCGCGCAGCGGGCGGCGAGCGCCGCGCCCTTGCCCGCATCGAGCGCTTCCGCGATCTGCGCGCAGCCCGCCTCCGACACCCAGTAAAAGCGGTGCCGCTGCGGCCTGCCTGCCGCCTCCGCACTGTCCGTGTCCCAATAATCGTCTTCAAAAAAGCAGCGCTCGCGCCGACCGTTGGGCCGCAGTCTCGGCGCCTGTTCGTCGCGCTGTGCAAGGGCGTCGATCTCCCGCAGAAGCGCTTCGTGTTCCATCCCAAGGAAGTCCGCCATTTCTTCACTGCTTACCACCGGCAGTCCATCGACTTCGGTCACGCGGAACGTCTTTCCCACAAGATCCCTCCTTAAAAAATTCGGCCGAACCCCGCATATGCAGTCCGACCCCGCCAATTCCATTCCCGGAGCGCACTCCCCGCCCCGGCAGGCTTCATTATAACATATACGTTCAAAAACGCAAGCCCTTTGCGCTCGGAAGCAAAAAGAGGAGGGAGATTTCTTCTCCCCCTCCCGTTCTCGCTTTATTTCGTGGGCTTTGGAACGCCGTAGGCGGCGTAGATCGCCTCGGGCGCGTCGTTTTCCGCGAGCAGCTGGCCAAGGGCGCGGAGCAGGCGCGCCTCGGTCTCTTTTTCTTCGATGGGCTGGGTCTGCTTTGGGTCCGCCGCCAGGTCGTACAGCCTGTGCCCGCCCAGGGGCAGCTTGGCGTTCTGCGAGGAGACCGGGATCCGGAACGTCGGGCACCCCTTGGTGAACGCAAACGGCGCGGCGAGCTCCGCCTGCCGGAGCCGCTCCACCGGCAGACGGTTGTCCATCGCCGTGGGCATCATCGTGTACTGGTGCATCTGCACATCGTCGTTTACGCGGGCGCGCATGTAGACGTACCGGCCGTCCGTGATGTTGAGCGCCCCGTTGAAGTAGCCGAACAGCGCATAGGCGTGGCCCGGGGCGTTCTCACGGATCACGGGCAGCAGCGAGCGGCCGCGCATGTCCGGCGGGATCGGCTTGCCGAAGAAGTCGAGAAGCGTGGGCGCAAGGTCGATCGTCTGCGTCAGCGCCTCGCGCCGCTCGCCGCATATGCCGGAGACCGGGTCGTAGAGAAAGAGCGGCGTGTGGGCGATCTCGTTGAAGTCGGGCATGTCGTTCTTGCCCCACCAGTCGTGCTCGCCGAGCAGGAAGCCGTGGTCGGTGTTGACGATCAGCATCGTGTCGCGCCACATGTCGTGCGCGTCCATCGCGTCGAGCACGCGCCCGAGGTTCTCGTCGCAGTAGCGCAGCAGCGCGAGATAGTGCGCGCGCATATCCGCGACCTGCTTTTCCGTCTCCCGCACCGGCGCATACGGCGGCCAGTCCGCCGGGCCGATGCGATCCGGGTCGAAGAATTCGCTCGGCGCGTCGAACGGCTCGTGCGGGTCAAAGGCCTCGATCTGCAGGAACCAGTTGTCCTGCGCCGCGTTGCGCTCGAGGAACGCAAGCCCGGCGTCAAAGGTCAGGCTCTGCGGATAGTCGGCCTTTGTGCGCTGCATCGTGCGGTTCGCGTCGTTCTGCGCGCCGATGGCCTTGCGCATGGCGCGGTAGCTTTCCGGCAGATGCGGGCCGCAGAGCAGGTGCGGCGAGAGGGGCTCTACGGGGGAGCAGTCGCCGACCCAGCGGTCGCACTCCTGGCCGCGGAAGACCTCGTAGGTGGAATAGCGGCCGTGGTAGGTGGCGCCGCCGTCCTGTATATAGTGGTAATGATCCGTGCACAAATGCGTGTGCACGCCGCTTTCCCGCAGCAGCTCGGGCATCGAATCGTCGAACGGCTCGAGCGGGCACCACGGCGCGTGCAGAAAATTCAGCCGCCCCGTGTGCAGCTCCCGCCGCGCGGGCATGCAGGGCAGCGAGCCGACGAAATTGCGGTCAAACGTGACCGTCCGCTCCGCCAGTCGGGCAAAATTCGGCAGCGGGACGCAGTCGGCGCCGTAGTTCGGCAGCAGATCGCGCCGCAGAGAATCGAACATCACCATGATCGCGCGCATCAGATCGCCCTCCTTTTGTGGGTTCTCCCGTTGTTTGCTTGCATTTGTCTTCCTCCCTCGCCGCTGCATACCGCAGGGCGTCCGCTTCATTATAGCCGGGCACAGCCGTTTGAACAAGGGAAAGGCGAAGTATGGAGTTTGGGGGTTATTTGTCCCAGTATTCAGGCCAGGAGTGCGGTATGTCGGCGTCGTCGGCGGGATCGCCGCTCTGGAAGCGATCTGCCGTGCGGAGGAGGACGCCCTCTTCCCAGAAGCTGCAGTAGTCGTCCTTCA
>CALWKN010000150.1 GCA_944381265.1 uncultured Clostridia bacterium | reverse complement strand
TTCGCCCCCTCCGGAACCCCCTGTGCCCTTCGGGCACGGCCGGGGGCGGATACGGATAAGCGGCCCTACGGGCCGACATCCTCGCGGCGTACACGCCGCCGCTGCGGATTGAAGATGAAGGGGCTGCGGCCCCTTCATGCATCCCCAAGAGAATGACCCTACTTTTTCGACAGTCTGCGGCCGGGGCGCGATCGCCCCGGCTGCGTGTCATTTTGGGAAGGAGAAGGTGAAGGCGCTGCCCTTGCCGGGCTCGCTCTCGACCGAGATCGTGCCGCCGTGCGCCTCGACGATCCAGCGCACCATGGGCAGGCCCAGCCCGGCGCCGCTGCGGCTGGCCGTGCGCGAGGGGTCCACCTGGTAGAAGCGGTTCCAGATCTTTGGCAGGTGCTCCGGCGCGATGCCGATGCCGTCGTCGCGCACACAGCCCTCCGCGCGCCCGTTCACTTCCCGCAGCGTCACCCAGACGTTGCCCCCCTCCCGCCCGTAGGCGATGGCGTTCTGTATGAGATTGATCAGCAGGCGCATCATCATCGTCTCGTCCGCGCGCAGCAGCAGATCGGGCGCGATCTCGGCGTGCAGGGCGATGCCGCGCGCGGCGGCGCCGTCGGCCTGCTCCTCGCAGACGATCTCGAACAGGTCGCTGAGGTTGAGCGTCTCCAGGTGCAGGTTCTGGCGCCCGCTGTCCGCGCGCGCCAGCGTCAGCAGCTGGGCGATCAGCGCGCTCATCTTGCGCGCCTGCGCCGCCGTCACCTGCAGGGCCGAGCGGCGCTCGTTTTCGCCTGCCTCGGGCGAGAGGGCGTACTCGCACTGGGAGAGGATCACGGACACCGGCGTTCGCAGCTCGTGCGAGACGTCGGAGGTGAACTGCTTCTCGCTCTCAAAGGCCGATTGCAGCTTGTCCATCATGTGGTCGAAGGTGTGGGCCAGGCGGTGCACCTCGTCCACGCCCGGGCCCATGCGGATGCGCTCGGTCAGGTCGTTGCCCTGGCTGATGCGCTGGGCCGTGTCCGTCATGTGCTGCAGGGGCAGGAGCGTGCGCTGCGTGATCGAGTAGCCGCCCAGGGCCACCAGCAGCACGAAGAAGGGCATCAGGATCAGCGCCAGGCGCACCACGGCGTGCAGCCCGGCGTCCGCCTCCGACTGGGAGACCACGCCGCGCACCCACAGGTTGCCGTAGCCGGGAATGGCCTGGCAGGTGTCGTAGACGAACCACACCGAGCCGCCGGAGTCCACCTGCTGGATCTCGTCCATGATGAGCAGCGGCGCGCCGTTGAAGTTGGCCGGTATGCGGCCGTAGAGCAGTTTGCCCTGCGCGTCGTAGACCGAGAGGCTGATGCCGCTGCCCAGGTGGTTGATGTCGTCGTCGAAGGAGAGCACGCCGTCCTCGTACTCGATCTCGTAGAAGCTGCGCTCCACCGTGTCCTGCAGGCGCAGGCGTGCCTCGTTGAGCATCTGCGTGGAGCTCAGGTGCAGCAGCAGCGCCAGCACCGCCGCCACGAGCACGGTCATCAGTATCGTGTACCAGAGCGTGATGCGCCAGCGGATGGGGATCTTGCCGGGAGAAAAGCGGCGCAGCTCCGCCCCGCTCACGGCTGTTCCCTCAGGACGTAGCCCGCCCCGCGCACGGTGTGGATGAGCTTGGGCGAGAACCCGTCGTCGATCTTCTTGCGCAGGTAGCGGATGTAGACGTCCACCACGTTGGAGCCGCCGGCGTAGTCGTAGTTCCAGATGTGCTGCTCGATCTTGTCGCGTGACAGGACCACGCCCTGGTTGCGGATCAGATACTCCAGTATGGAGAACTCCTTGGAGGAGAGCGTGATCTGCACGTCCCCGCGCCGGGCGGTGCGCGCGTCGCAGTCCACCGTCAGGTCCGCTAGACGGTAGCAGTTGTCCGTCCGCCCAGCGTCGCGCCGCAGCAGCGCCCGCACCCGCGCCAGCAGCTCCTCCAGCGCAAAGGGCTTGACCAGGTAGTCGTCCGCGCCCGAGTCCAGGCCCTTTACCCGGTCGGACACGCCGTCGCGCGCGGTCAGCAGCAGCACCGGAACGCGGTTGCCCCGCGCCCGCAGGCGGGAGAGCACCGTCAGGCCGTCCACGCGCGGCATCATGATGTCCAGTATCACCGCGTCGTACTCCGCCGCGGCCAGATAGTCCAGCGCCTCCTCGCCGTCAAAACAGACGTCTACGCTGTAGTGGTTCTTGATCAGCGTCTTTGTCACGATCTCGTTTAAGTCGCGTTCGTCCTCTGCATAGAGCAGCCGCATACGCCTTCCGCCTCCTTGTCCTTTCCTATATTCTACAGCAGGAAGATGAAACCTGCATGAGAGCGCCGCCCTTTTGCATAACTTTCCCCGCCGCGGCAAACCCTGTAGAAGGAAAGGAGCGATGCGCAAGTGGGTTTTCTCTTTGCAATACTGGCCGGGGCCGCCATGAGCGTGCAAGGCGTGATGAACACGCGCCTCTCGGAAAAGATCGGCCTTTACGAGTCCAACGTCTGGGTCCAGGGGACCGCCTTCGCCCTCTCGCTGCTGGCCATGTGGCTGCTGGGCCGGGGCAGCTTTCGCCTCCTCGGCGAGACGCCCAAGGTCTATCTGCTCGGCGGCGCGCTGGGGCTCATCATCACGATCACCGTGATGCTCGCCATCGGCAACCTCTCCCCCACGCTGGCCATCTCCACCATACTCATCGCCCAGCTGCTCGTCGCCGCCCTCATCGACGCCTTCGGCTGGCTGGGCGCGGAAAAGGCCGCCTTCCACTGGAACAAGTACGTCGGCATCCTCCTGATGACCGGCGGCGTCGTGCTCTTTAAGCTCAAGCTCTGACGCCCAAAACAGTGCCCAATTCCGCTATATGCCTCGAACTGCAAACAGAACAAAGAACAAACCCCCGAAAACCTTTGTTTTCAGGGGTTTTTCTTTGGCGAGCCCGGAGGGATTCGAACCCACGACCTTTTGATTCGTAGTCAAACACTCTATCCAGCTGAGCTACGAGCTCGTGCCGCACTCCTTAGTGCCATATTACTATACACCGCCGGGCGGCATTTGTCAACGGGTTGGGGCAGAAGTTTTTTGTTAAGAAAAGATGAAGCGGGCGCGGTTGCAAAGAAGGGGCAAAGATGCTATCATGGGGGCAAAGGATCCGCAGTCGGATGATGGACAAGGGAGGTTCGGGATATGCTTAAGCCGCTCTTTATGGAGCCGTATTTCAACATCAAGGACTGGGGTGGGACGCGCCTGGCCAGCGTCTACGGGAAGAAGATCCCCTCCGACCACACGGGCGAGAGCTGGGAGGTCTCGGCCCACCCCATGGGCGTCTCCCGCTGCGAGGGCAGGACGCTGCCCGAGTGGATCGCGGAGCTGGGCGAGGCGCTGTGCGGCACGGAGGTGCAGGGCGAGTTCCCGCTGCTGATCAAGCTCATCGACGCGCGGGAGTGGCTTTCGGTGCAGGTGCACCCGGACGACGCCTACGCCCAGCGCGTGGAGGGCGACCCCTACGGCAAGACGGAGGCCTGGGTGGTGCTGGACTGCGACCCCGGTGCGCAGCTCATCTTCGGCATCGACTGCGACGCGGAGACGCTGCGGCGCGAGATCGGCGCCGGCCGCCTGGAGCAGCACCTGAAGAAGGTGGATGTAAAGCCCGGCGACGTGCTCTACATCCCCGCCGGCACCGTGCACGCCATCGGCGCCAACATGCTCATCTACGAGGTGCAGCAGTCCTCGGACCGCACCTATCGCCTCTACGCCTGGGGGCGGAACGCGGAGCTGCACATCGAAAAGTCGCTGGACGTCATCGACCCCGCGCAGGGCGGCAGGCCCATGGAGGGCGTGGCCATCGCGGTGGAGGGCGGCACGCGCGAGATGCTGATCCTCGACCCCTGCTTTGCCCTGGAGCGGCTGACCGCCAGCGGCCGCATGCCGCTGCGCACCGACGGCACGCGTTTTTACGCCTACACGGCGGTGCAGCCGGGCAAGGTGATCTGGGCGGGCGGCGAGCGCGCCTACGCGGCGGGCGAGAGCTTCCTCATCCCGGCGGCGCTGGGGGAGTACGCGCTGGAGGGCGGCGTGCTCTACCGTTCCTATTATCCCAATGTGAAGAAGAGCGAGGCGGAGCTGACCGCGCTGGGCGTGGACCTGAAGCGCGTGGGCGGCAAGCGCTGACAAGAGGAGAGAAAGCATGCATCTGCCTGAGGCGTTTATGCGGCAGATGGAGGGAGAGCTGGGCGCGCAGGCGCCCGCTTTCTTTTCCACCTATGAGGAAGAGGCGGCCGTGGGCCTGCGCGTCAGCCTGCGCCGGGGCTGGGCGCCGCCCGAGGACTTCGCACCCGTGCCCTGGTGCGCGGCCGGGTACTACGTGCCCGCCGGGCGGCGCATGGGCAGGGAGCCCCTGCACGCGGCCGGGGCCTACTACCTGCAGGAGCCCTCGGCCATGGCCCCGGCGGAGGCGCTGGGCGTGCGCCCGGGGATGCGCGTGCTGGACCTGTGCGCCGCGCCCGGGGGCAAGAGCACGCAGATCGCCGACAAGCTGGGCGGCGAGGGGCTGCTGGTGGCCAACGAGATCCACCCCGCCCGCGCGCGCATATTATTAGAAAACATCGAGCGCATGGGCGTGCCGAACGCCCTCGTCTGCAACGAGGAGCCGGCGCGCCTGGCCGCGCGCTTTGGCCCCTGGTTTGACGCGGTGCTGGTGGACGCGCCCTGCTCGGGCGAGGGGATGTTCCGCCGCGATCCCGAGGCGGCGGCGCAGTGGTCCGCCGAGGAGCCCGCCCGCTGCCACGCCCGCCAGCTGGAGATACTGGAGAGCGCGGCGCGCTGCCTGCGCGGCGGCGGCGCGCTGGTCTACTCCACCTGCACGTTCAACCGACTGGAGAACGAGGAGACGATCGCGGCGTTTCTGGCAGCGCACGCGGAGTTTTTCCTGGAGGAGGACTTGGCCCTGCCCGGCATCCCGGCGCGCGGCGGGCAAATGCACCTCTATCCGCACGAGCTGCGCGGAGAGGGGCACTTCCTGGCGCGGCTGCGCAAGCGCGGGGAAGAGCGGAGCGAGCACGCGCAGCTCCCCGGCGGCGCGGCGGATGCGCGCTGGGAGGCGTTCGCCGCGGAAGCGCTGCGCGATCTGCCGCCCCTGCGCACGCGCGCGCAGGGCGAGTGGCTATACGCGCTGCCGGAGGGCCTGCCGGAGGTGCGCGGCCTGCGCGTGCTGCGCGCCGGGGTGCAGCTGGGGCGTCTGGCCAAGGGGCGCTTGGAGCCGGCGCACGCGCTGGCCCTGGCCCTGCCGCCCGAATGCGCCCGTCTGCGCCGCGAGACGACGCGGGAGGAGGCGCTGGCCTACCTGCGCGGCGAGGTGCTGGA
>CALWKN010000149.1 GCA_944381265.1 uncultured Clostridia bacterium | reverse complement strand
GGGCGACGGCCTGGGGGTTGAGGCGGCGCAGACGCTCGATGGGCGTAGGCGCGAGCGCGCCGGAGCGGGCGAGGTACTCTTGCGCCTCCTCCGGCAGCGCCTCCGGGGAAAAGCCCGCGGGGTTGCGCGTATAGTCCAGGTAGACGCGGCGGCCGAGCTCCACGCTCTCGCGGTGCACAGCCAGGTCCACGGCGGAGGACGCCTCGGCCCGGGCGCTGTCAAAGGGCCACTCATAGCCCTTGCGGAAGGTCAGGAGCAGGGCGCGCCCTTCGCCGCCGAGGGCCGCGGGCAGGAACTCGCGCTCGGCACCGCTCTCGTCCACAGAGACATAGCGAGGCAGGGCCTGCTGGTAGCTGCCGGAGAGGTTCCAGCGGAAGGACGTGCTGGCGATGCCGTACTGCCAGTGGTTGAGATTGCAGCCCTCGGCCCCGGCCCGCAGCGCCGCGCCGGTGCAGCCGGTCTGCGACTCGGGATAGACGGTGCGCTCGTAGACGAGCGCCGGGCCGCCGCTGCAGAGCACGGCAAACGGGGCGAGGAAGAGCGTCAGGCCGAAGTCCTCCTCCCCGTGGGCAAGGTCCAGCGCGAGCAGCCCCTGAAAGACGCCGTCCCGGGCAAGTATGCGCACGACCTGCATGTGGTCGTGCAGCTGCGCGCCCTTTTGCAGCGCCGCCCGCTCCAGGGCCTCGGTCATGGCGCGGGAGGTAAGCGGCCCTACGGAGGAGGCGCGCATGCGCGCGTCGTTGTCCGTGCGGTAGCCGGTGAACTCGCCATAGCGGCTGCGGGGGAAGGGCACGCCGAGCAGCTCCAGCTTGCAGAAGGCGCGGGCCGAGCCCGCGGCCTCGCACAGGGCGGTGTCGCCGTGGACGCCGCCGCCGGAAAAGAGGTCGCGGGCCATGGCGCGGGGGCTGTCCCCCTGGGCCCCGGCCAGGGAGAGCTTGTAATAAGTCTGTTTGTCGCTGCCCGCGTTGCGAGAGGTGCCGCTCGTGCGGCCCTCGGTGACGATGCGCACATCGGGCACGCCGTAGCTGCGCAGCCAGTCAGCGGCGTTGTAGCCGGCGCAGCCGGTGCCCAGCACCAGCGCGCCGGCGCGGTAGATCTTCAAAAAGCCTCTCCCCTTTCTCTTTGCCGCGCTTTTCAGAGGCGGCGCAGGTGGAAGCCGCCGTCGGCGTTGAGCACGGTGCCGGTGCCAAAGTCCAGCAGGCCGGAGCAGGCGGCCAGGACCTGGTCGGCCACGTCCTGCGGCTGGCCGAAGCGGCGGATGGGCGTAACGCCCTCCTCCTCGATGAGGCGGCGGTATTTCTCGTGCACGGCGGCGGTCATGTCGGTCTGGATGATGCCGGGACGCACTTCAAAGACGGGGATGCCCTCCTCCGCCAGGCGGTCGGCAAAGAGCTGCGTCACCATGGAGATGCCGGCCTTGGAGACGCAATACTCGCCGCGGGACGTGGACGAGGTGTAGGCGGAGATGGAGGAAATGTTGACGATGCGGGGGCGGTAGTCGGGAAGGTTCTGCGCCCGATCGGCGAGCATCTGCCGGGCGGCCAGCTGGCACATGAAGAAGCAGCTCTCGGTGTTGACGCGCAGCAGGCGCTCAAAGCTCTCGGGCGTGGTCTCCAGCACGTCCAGCCGCTGCAGGGGCGCGACGCCCGCGTTGTTGACGAGCACGTCCAGGCGGCCGAAGCGCTGCCGCATATGGGCAAAGAGCGCCTCGCGCTCGGCGGGCACGGAGACGTCGGCGCAGAGGTAGTCCCAAGTGCCCAGGGCGTCAAGGTCGGCGGCGATGTCCTCGCTGCCCCGGGGTTCGGGGGTGCGGCCGCAGAGCAGCACGCTGTAGCCGTCCGTCAGCAGCGCTTTGGCGATGCCAAGGCCGATGCCGCGGCGCGCGCCGGTGACCAGGGCGACGCGGCCCTTGCCGGAGAGAGGCTTCATTTCTGCATCAGCTCCTTGTAGAGTGCGGTGTATTCGGGGTCGCGGACCACGCAGCCGGTGCGGCTGCCCAGGCGCATGATCTGGGAGCACTTGCCGCAGGCGACGCAGGCGTGGCGGCTGTCCAGCCCCTTGCCGGAGAGCAGGTCGCGGGCAAAGTTCGGGTTGGCAAAGGAGAGGCGGCCAAAACCGGCGGCGTCCATGATCCCCGCCTTGACGGCCCCGGCGGCCAAATTCCCGGCGAAGACGCGCGGGTAGGACAGGGCGGAGCCGACGAAGGCGAGACCGGGCACGGCGGCCTTGAGCGCGCCGACGCAGTCCAGCACGCGCTTGACGCCGCGCAGCGGCTGCTCGGGCAGGGGGTAGGGCTGCCAGTCGGCCGGGCGGTTGACGTGCGGGTTGACGTAGGGGTTGCCGATGGTGATGTTGACAAGGGGCAGGCGCAATTCGTCGCGCAGTATCCGCAAAAGGCGGATGGGCTCGGAAAGGTCGGGCGCGAGCGTCTTGTCCTGCGCCACGCCAAAGCCGTAGGGGTAGGGAAAGCCGTCGTAGGCGTTGAGGCGGGAGGTGAGCAGGAAGTCGCCGGGCACGAGCTGGCGCGCCTTTGCAAGGGCGCTGCGCAAAAAGCGGGTGCGGTTCTCGAAGCTGCCGCCGTACCTTCCCGGGCGGGTGAAGGCGGAGAGCAGCTCGCTGCCCAGATACCGATGGCTGGCCTTGATGTCCGCCCCGTCAAAACCGGCGCGGGCGGCCAGGGCGGCGGCGCGGGCGCTGTCGTCCTCGGCGCGGACGATCTCCTCGTCCGAGACGACGCAGGATTCGGGCAGAGGCGCGTCCCGCTCAAAGAGCGGGTTGCGGCAGGCGATGCGCGGGGCGGGGACGCCCTCGGGCTTGGAGTAGCGGCCGGAATGGGTGAGCTGCAGGATGAGCAGGGGCGCTTCCCCCGTCTCGCGCACGGCGGTCTCGCGCATGTCGTCCGCAAGGCGGCGGAAGGCGTCCAGCGTTTCCTCTCGGATCCAGAGCTGGCGCGGGTTGGCGCGGCCCTCGGGGCAGACGGCGCAGGCCTCCAGCCAGATCAGCCCCGCGCCCCCGGCGGCAAGGCGTAGGTAGCGGCGGCGGGTGTAGGCGCTGGGGCTGCCGTCGTTTTCGCTGTCGCAGCCCTCCATGGGCTGGACGACCAGGCGGTTCTTGACGCGGCGGCTTCCGGCGCTCCAGCGCTCGGCCAGGCAGGAGAGGTCCTCGGACAGGGGCAGGGGCGCGCCGAGGGCTTCGGCCTGGAGGCGGAGCTCGGAGAGCGTCTTGGCGGTAAACATATGCGTTCCCTCCTCGGTATGAAGTCTGCCATCAGTATAGCGCGGGCCTGTGCCGCGTTGTCGGGAAAAGCGCGGGGAAAATCGGCAAAATCTGTTTCGCCGCGCGGCGGGCGTGGGCGCAGGTTTTGCCGACTTTTCCGCAGGCGGGCTCTATGCGCAAATGCTTGTGTTCTGCTATAATGATAGCATAAAGGAAAACCGGGGAAAAGGGGGTTCTTGAAATGAGCCATAAAGCGGTTTGGATGTGCGAGGGGGAGGCGCTCTTTCGGGTGTACCCGGACGCGCTTCGCCAGGAGATCGGCGCGATGCTGGACCTTGCGCCGGGGCGCATTGCGCGGGCGGACTTTGACGCGCGGCGGGACGAGCTGCGCCAGGCGGAGGCGGTCTTCTCGACCTGGGGCATGCCGCCTTTGACGGAGGAGGAGATCGCCGAGTATCTGCCGAACCTGCGGGCGGTGTTCTACGGCGCGGGGTCGGTGCAGGAGTTTGCGCGGCCGTTTTTGCGGCGCGGGGTGCGGGTGTTCTCGGCCTGGGCGGCCAACGCGGTGCCGGTGGCGGAGTACACGGTGGCGCAGATCGTGCTGGCGGGCAAGGGCTTCTACCAGGCGGTGCGGCGCTGGCGGCAGGCGGACCACGCGCAGGCGGCGGCCTTTGCCGACGGGCAGATGGGCAACTACGGCCTGCGCGTCGGGATACTGGGCGCGGGCATGATCGGCCGGATGGTGTTGGAGCGGCTGCAGGGGTACGAGGTGGAGACGCTGGCCTACGAGCCCTTCGTCTCCGACGAAACGTTGGCCCGCCTGGGCGCGCGGCGGGCAACGCTGGAGGAGATCTTCTCCACCTGCCAGGTCGTGAGCAACCACGTGGCCAACCGCCCGGAGACGGTGGGCATGCTGCACTACGGCCTGTTCTCCCGCCTTGGCAGGAACGCCACGTTCCTAAACACCGGGCGCGGGGCGCAGGTGGTGGAGGCGGATCTGATCCGCGCGCTGCGGGAGGAGCCGGAGCGCACGGCCGTGCTGGACGTGACCTTCCCCGAGCCGCCGCAGGCCGGGAGCCCGCTGCTGACGCTGCCAAACGTCTTCCTGACGCCGCACATCGCCGGGAGCAAGGGGAGAGAAGTGGCGCGCATGGGCAAGTACATGGCGCAGGAGTGCGCGCGCTGGCTGCGCGGGGAGGAGACGCTCTACGAGGTCACGCTGCCCATGCTGGAGACGATGGCCTGACGATGAAGAGACTGCTGATCGACCTGCAGCACAGCCTGGCGCAGGCGCCGGAGCACCAACACGCGCACCTGTGCTGCGAGATGGTCTATGTGCGGCGGGGGCGGGCGCGCTTTACGATCGCGGGACAGGACTACACGGCGGGGCCGGGCTGCCTGCTGTTCATCTCCTCCCTGGAGGCACACCAGGTGCGGGTGCTGACGGAGCCCTACGAGCGCTACTTTGCCATCGTCAGCCTGGCGGAGCTCAACCGGGCCTTCCCCCACTCGGCGCTGACCGCGGTCTTTGTCAGCCGCCCGCAGGGGTTTTCGCACTGCGTCCCGCTGCAAGGGGAAAAGGCAGTGGCGGACGCGATCTTCTCGCGCCTGACGGAGGAATACGCGCGCGACCTGCCTGGCGCGCGGGAGATGGCGGAGGCGCTGCTCAAGGCGCTGCTGGTCCTGGCCTGCCGCGCGCATCCGGAGAACTTCCGCTTCCCGGCGACGCCCGGCGCCCGGCGCGTCTGGGAGGCGCAGCGCTACATGGAGGCGCACTTTGCCGAGCCGCTGACCGTGGCGGAGCTGGCGGCGCGTTTTTACGTCAGCCCCTGCCATCTGGCGCACAGCTTCCGCGCGCTGGCCGGCTACAGCCCGAAGCAGTATCTGCGGCTTCTGCGCCTGTCCTACGCCAAGGAGCTGCTGGAGACGACGGAGGCCTCCGTCGCCGAGATCGCGCTGCGCTCCGGGTTTTCCGACGTCAACAACTTCATACGGGCCTTTCGGCTAAGATACGGCGAGGCGCCGGGGCGGTTCCGGCGCAGGACGGAATAACAGGATAAAGGAGGACATGGCGATGAAAACACCTTTGCAGGATCTGCACATCCACACGCACCTTTCCAGCTGCTCGGAGGACGCCGGGCAGACCGTGGCGGCAGCCGTGGACTTTGCCGCCGCCAACGGGATCCGGACGATTGGCATCACGAACCACGTCTGGGACCGGGAGGTCCCGGGGGCCAGCCCCTGGTACGCGCCGCAGGACTTTGCCCACATCTCGCAGGTGTACGCGGAGATCCCCCGGGACTGCAAGGGGGTGCGGGTGAAGATCGGCGCGGAGACGGAGTTCGCCGGCGGCGTCGTGGCGCTGACGCGGGCGCACCGGGACGCGCTGGATTACGTGCTGGTGCCGCACTCGCACATCCACATGGTGGGGCTCGTGCTGCCGCCGGAGTGCGCGACGGACGCGCAGGTGGCGGAGTATCTTGTGCAAAGCTTCTTGGCCCTTGTGCAGAAGGACTTTGCCACATCCATCGCGCACCCCTTCTGCCCGATCGGGCGCGCACCGGAAGAGGTGCGCTCGATCCTTGGCTGCATCGCGGACGAGACGTTTGCGCGCTGCTTCCAGGCGGCCGCCGCGCACAATACGGCGATCGAGATCAACGGGAGCTGCCTGGAGGACGAAACGCGCTGGGCGGCGCAGGAGCGGATGTTCGCCATCGCGCGGGACTGCGGGGCGGTATTCACGCTGGGCAGCGACGCGCACGCGCGCACGGAGCTAAATGCCATCTTCCTGGCGCAGAAGATGGCGGAAACGCTTGGCATCGGCGAAGAGCGGCTGCTGCAGCTCTAGGGAAAGACGACGCGAAAAAACGGACGGCCGAGGAAATCGGTCGTCCGTTTTCTTTTGCGCTACTCGACGCTCTTCAGGCTCTCGACCATGTCGATCTTGCGGAGCTTGAAGAACATGAGGAGGTTGACCAGCACCGAGAAGAAGGCGGTGAGCAGTATGCTGTAGCAGTAGGAATCCAGGCGGATGTTCTGGCCGAACATGATCATATCCACCTCGCAGGTGGTGATGATGAACTTGTGCAGCACAAAGCCGATCCCGACGCCCAGCACCATGCCGATCAGCGTCAGCCAGATGTTCTCGCGGTAGATGTAGGCGGCGACTTCGCCGTCGTAGAAGCCGAGCACCTTGAGCGTGGCCAGCTCGCGGCGGCGCTCGATGATGGAGATGTTGTTGAGGTTGTAGAGCACGATGAAGGCCAGGAGCCCG
Organism: uncultured Clostridia bacterium; assembly: GCA_944381265.1. GTDB lineage: Bacteria > Bacillota > Clostridia > Christensenellales > UBA1750 > Spyradocola. Next base: position 5,233 of record CALWKN010000149.1, on the reverse strand, counting down.
GCGGAAATGACCAGCACCACAACGACCATGTCCAGCGAGCGCATCATGTCCGCCACCTGGGCCTGCAAGTCGCTGACAAAGGAGACGCCGGTGACGTGCTCCAGCGCCAGCAGGCGCGCGGCCATCTCGTCCTCGCCGGTCTGCTCCACGTCCGTCTGCAGGAAGATGGAGCCGTACTCCGGTTCCTCCTGAAAGATCTTCGCGTAGGCAGCGGGCGTCATGTAGACGTAGTGGTAAAGGTAGTTCTCCGCCACGCCCGTGACGGTGGCCTCGACCGGGTCCGTCTCGTCGCGCAGCAGTGTGATCGTGTCCCCCGCCTCGAGCGAGAGCAGGCGGGCCAGCTTCTCCGTCACGATCACGCCGCCGTCCGAGAGCTCCAGCGTCTCGCCGCTGCGGCGGTTCTGCAGGTGCACGACGCTGCTTAAGTCCTCCATGTGCTCGGGCACGAAGATGTAGGCGGACTTGGTGACCTCGCCCGCGCGCACGTCCAGGCTGGTCTGCTGCACGGGCAGGAAGATCTCCACGCCCTCCGTCTCCTGCAGCGCCGCTTCCACATCGGGCAGGGCGTCCTGCGCCTCGCTGTCGAATGTGAGGCTGGTGTCGTAGGTCCAGACCGTCTCGTACTGCTTGTCGACGATCTCGGCGATGGAGTTGCGCAGGCCGAAGGCCACCAGCAGCAGGCCCATGCAGGCGCCGATGCCAAAGATCGTCATGAAGAAGCGCTTCTTATAGCGGAAGAGGTTGCGGCAGGTGGCCTTCTGGGAGAAGGTCAGGCGCTTCCACAGCGCGGGTATGCGCTCGAGCAGTACGCGGCGCCCCTGCGGCGGCGCGGCCGGGCGCATCAGCGCGGCGGGCGCGGCGCGGAACTCCGCGTAGCAGGCGGCGTAGGTGGCGGCGACCGTGCAGGCCACGGCGATGAGCAGCGCGAAGGCGGAGATGTCCCACTGTATGGGCAGGAGCATGACCGTCATGTTCGTGTAGAGCATGCCGTAGGCGGAGAGTATCACATAGGGAAGCAGGTAGCTGCCGGAGAACACGCCCAGCACGCTGCCGATGAGCGAGGCGGACAGCGCATAGCCGATGAACTTGCCGGCAATGGCGCTCTGGGAATAGCCCAGCGCCTTCATCGTGCCGATCTGCAGGCGCTGCTCCTCCACCATGCGGGTCATGGTGGTCAGCGACACCAGCGCCGCCACCAGGAAGAATATGGCCGGGAAGACGTTGCCGATGGCGCCGATGCGCTCGGTGTCCATGCCGTACTCGACGTAGGACTGGATGCTCTCGCGGGTGAGCACGAACCACTCCGGCACCTCCAGGTCGCGCAGCTCCTGCTCGGCATCGGCGATCTTTTCCCGCGCCTCGGCGATCTCGTCCTCGGCGTCGGCGGACTCCTCGTCAAACTCGCGCTGGCCGTCCTCGTACTCGGCAAGGCCGTCCTCGTACTCCTGTTTGCCGTCCTCCAGCTCCCGGCGGGCGTCCTCCAGCTCCGCCTCGGCGTCGGCGATCTCGTCCCAGGCGTCGTCGATCTCCTTCTGGCCGTCTATGAGCTTCTGCTCGTTCTCCTCGATCTCCTTCAGCCCGTCCTCGTACTCCTGCTCCGCGGCGGCCAGCTCCTCGCGCCCGCGCTCGACCTTCTTGCTGGCGGCGTTGAGCTGGTCGTAGCCGCTCTGGATGGCGTCGCGCGTGGGCTGCAGGGCGCCGTCCACGGCGGCGGAGAGGACCTCATCGCTGGCCTGGCCGCCGCTGGCCTCGACGGCGGCGTTTAGTCCCGGCATGATCTGGTCGTAGAACTGCAGGGCTTCTTCCCCGCCTTCGGGGAGCTGCCCCGCCTGCTGCGCCTGCTGCAGCGCAGCATACTGGTCCTTTGCCGCCTCATAGCTCTCCGTATTTTTCAGCGTCTCCGCCTGGTCGGCGAAGGCGTTGAACTGCTGGCTCTGCTGGTTGAGCTGGCTGCGGTTGTTGCTGATGGCCGAGCCCGCGCCCACGACCTGGACGCGCGCGTCGTGCAGCTCCTCCTCGGCCTCCTCCATCTGCAATTTGGCGTCGTAGAGCTCCGCCCAGCCGTCCAGCAGCTCCTGCTCCTTTTCGCGCAGCTCGGATTTGGCGTCGCGGAGCTCCCGCTCGGCGTCGGCGATCTCCTCTTCGCCGTCGGCGATCTCCTGCGCCGCGTCCTCCAGCTCCAGACGCGCGTCCTCCAGTTCCCTGCGCGCGTCCTCGATCTCCTGCTCGGCCTCGGCGATGTCGCTTTCCGCGTCGGCGATCTCCTGCGCGCCCTCGCGCTGCACGTCGTCATAGCGGATCTGGCAGCGCGCATCGGCGATCGCCTCGACGCGGTCGGCGACCGTCTCGATGTAGTCCTCGTATTCCTCGTCAAAGCTGATCAGCCTGTCCGCGCCGTCGCAGGTGAGGTAGGCCACGGTGTAGACCTCCAGCGAAAACGCCTCCGGCGGCAGCAGCAGGAAAAAGTCCACATCGCCGCTGCCGATGGTGGCGGTGCCGCGGTCAAAGTTCAGGTAATAGGCGTACCGCCCCGCGCCGACGATCGTGAATGTGTCGGTGACCAGCGAGTCGAGTATGTCGTCCTCGCCGCTTAAATACACGGTGACGGTGTCGCCCACGGCAAGGCCGCTCTCCGCCATGTAGTCGGCGTCCAGGAAGCACTCGTCCGCCTTTTCCGGCAGCCGCCCCTGCGTGACCTCCGGCAGGTTCATGCCCTCCTGCAGGGACTGCAGCGTCACGACCGCCTCGCGCCCGCCGTCCTGCGTCAGCGCGTCCACGGAATAGCCGCCCTGCGCCTGCGTCACGCCCTCGATCTGCGCCATGGCCGCAACGTCCTCTTCCGTCAGCCCAAGCTCGCTGAGCACCCGCAGATCCATCATGTTCTGCCTGTCGTACAGCGTGTCCGCGGAGAGCTTCATGTCCGGCTCCGCCGAGCGCACGCCGGCGTAAAACGCCACGCCCAGCGCCACGATCAGCAGTATGGACAAATACCGGTTCAGGCTTGCGCGGATCTCCCGAAAGAAATCCTTGGCCAACACGTTTTTCTTCATCGCTCACTCACCACTCGATGCTCTCGACCGAAACGGGATGCGGGTTCTCCCGCACGCCGCGGCATTTGCCGTTGCGGATCTCGATGACCAGGTCCGCCATGGGCGCGATGGCGGAGTTGTGCGTGATCACCACCACCGTCATGCCCTTCTCGCGGCAGGTGTCCTGCAAAAGCTTTAGGATCGCCTTGCCGGTCTGGTAGTCCAGCGCGCCCGTCGGCTCGTCGCACAGCAGGAGCTTGGGGTTCTTTGCCAGCGCCCGGGCGATGGACACGCGCTGCTGCTCGCCGCCGGAGAGCCGCGCCGGGAAGTTCCCCATCCGCTCCGACAGCCCCACCTCGGCAAGCACGCTCGCAGCGTCCAGCGGATCCTTGCAGATCTGCAGCGCCAGCTCCACATTCTCCAGCGCCGTAAGGTTCTGCACCAGGTTGTAGAACTGGAACACAAACCCGATGTCCTCCCGCCTGTACTGCGTCAGCTTCTTGGCGTTGTACTGCGCCACGTCGCTGCCGTCCACCCAGACGTGCCCGCCGCTGGGCCGGTCCATGCCGCCAAGGATGTTCAGCACCGTCGTCTTCCCCGCGCCGCTCGGCCCCACGATCACCGCAAACTCGCCCTTCTCAATGTCAAAGCTCACGCCGTCCGCCGCGTGGATCGCCGCCTCGCCGCTGCCGTAAATCTTCGTCACGTTTTCCAGGCTCACATACGCCATCGCCCTTCACCTCTCCCGGATAGTTTGCCATCGAATCAACGCTCCGTCAAGCCGCTTTGTCCCCGCTCCCGCAAGATTTTACAGACCGTTCATCCTTCCGATAAAAAAGGCGGCGAAGCACTCACTCTCCGCTGCCCATATAATAGAAGGCCGTCAGCCCCACCTGCCCGCTGGGAAAGAACCCCAGGCTCTCGTAAAACCCGTGCATCTCCGGCGTCTCGTCCGTCAGCAGCACGCGCTGGCGCACCTTCGGAAACGCCGCCAGCAGCTTTTCCACCATCGCCCGCCCAATGCCGCGCCGCCTGTGGCTCCGGAGCACCAGTATGTCCTGTATGTACAGGATCGTCTCCCCGTCCCCCACCGCGCGCAGCAGCCCGCACAGCTCGTTCTCCTCGTCATACGCGCACAAAAGGTACAGCGACCGCGCCAGCGCCCGCTCCAATCCCTCCATGTCGCTCGTGTACGCGATCCACCCCGCGTCGTCGTACAGCCGCCTAAGCTGCTCCCGCTCCGGCGCCTCCCCTTCTATGTACCGCATCTTTCTCCCTTTCTAGCGATCCCGCTTCTCCAGCGCCGCGGCGTTCTTCTCGTCCTCCAGCGCCTTCTTCCGCGCTTCCAGCGCCGCCCGCGCCTCCTCTACCCCCGGAAGCCCAAAGCGCGCAAGCACTTCTTCCGCCTTCTCCGCTTCCTCCGGCAAAACCGCGATCTCGATCACGTCGCTCGCCCGCCCGCGCCGCCTCGCGTAATAGCTGTATAAAAACGTCAGCTTCTCCCCGTCAAAACTCGCCCCGTCGATCTGCGCCCCGAACGTCGAAAAATCGTACAGCGCGCCTCCCGCCCGGATCCCTCTCTCGTACACCGCGCTGCCGTCCGCAAACTCCGCGATCTTTTGCGCCTGCATCCGCCGCGCGCTGCGCAGCCGAAACGCCATCGCCACAACCAGCAGCGCCGCAACGCCCACGATCACCCATCCAAGCCACGACACCGCCCTAAGCCACGGCTGCACGATCAATATCGCGCCAAAGGCCAGAAACACCAGCCCCTTTATGATCTCCGCCGCAAGTCCCCCGCGCTTTCTTCCCGCCATACCGCGCCCCCCCTTTCCTTTATTATCCCGCACCCCTCCCCGCTTGTCCAAGCGCCAAAAAGAGCGGCGCCCGCAAGCGCTTTGCTTGCGGACGCCGCCTGTTTTCACAGCCGAGATCCCGAGTCAGTCAGGATGTGTGGCGCCTGACTTACTTGGCCAGGTAGCTCGTGGAGACGTAGTAGCCGTTGGAGAGCTTAGCCCAGTTGCCGGAGAAGCCGACGACCTGGACAGCCGTGCCGCGGGACAGCGTGCCCACCTTGGCGTAGGAGGTGCCGGGGCCCTTGCGGACGTTCAGCGTGCGGGCGGTGACGTACATGGTCTGCGCCTCGCCGTTGTCCACGACCTTAGCCAGGTACTGCGCGGAGACGTAGCCGCCGTTCTCCAGCT
>CALWKN010000148.1 GCA_944381265.1 uncultured Clostridia bacterium | reverse complement strand
GTCGTGGACAACGGCGAGGCGCAGACCATGTACGTCACCGCCCGCACGCTGAACGTCCGCAAGGGCCCCGGCACTTCTTATGCGAAGGCCGGCACCCTGTCCCGCGGCACGGCTGTCCAGGTCGTCGGCTTCTCCGGTAACTGGGCTAAGCTCTCCAACGGCTACTACGTCTCCACGAGCTACCTCGCCAAGTAAGTCAGGCACCACACATCCTGACTGACCCGGGATCTCGGCTGTAAAACCAGACGCCGCCCGCAAGCCAACAACTTGCGGGCGGCGTTCTTTTTGGCGAAAAATCAGCCGGGGATATGGCCCTCGGCGGAGAGGCCGGGGAAGCCGTTCTGGCGCAGGGCCTCGTAGAGCACGACGGCGACGGAGTTGCTGAGGTTGAGGGAGCGGATGTCGGGGCGCATGGGGATGCGGATGCAGCGGTCGTAGTTCTCGCGCAGCAGGTCTTCCGGCAGGCCGCGGGACTCGCGCCCGAAGACGAGGAAGGCGTCCATGGGGAAGCGCACCTCGCAGTAGCCGCGGGGGGCCTTGGTGGTGGCGAAGAAGAAGGGGGCGTCGGGGTAGAGCGCCCGGAGATGGGCGAAGGAGGGGTGCTCGACGATGTGCACGAGGGGCCAGTAGTCGAGCCCGGCGCGGCGGACGTGCTTTTCGTCGATGGAGAAGCCCATGGGGTGGACGAGGTGGAGGGTGGTGCCGGTGGCGGCGCAGGTGCGGGCGATGTTGCCGGTGTTCTGGGGGATCTCCGGCTCGACAAGGACGATGTGCATGGGGGTGGGACTTCCTTTCCGAAGCGAAAAGAAACGCGCCGCGGGAAACGGCGCGCATTCGTTTGCTCACAAGAATTTGAGTAGGTTCCGCGCCACGGTGAAGGCGAGGACGAGAACGCCCAAGACAATGAGCATCCAGGGGCGCACGGGGATCTGGGGCCATTGACGGCCGCAGAGGGCGGGCGAGAGCTCGGACAGGCCCATGTAGGCCAGAACAGGGATGAGGAAGATGAAGGGGTTCTGGCGCAGGGCGAGGCCGGGGTGGCCGTGGAGCAGCAGGTAGGCGGCGCGGGTCATGCCGCAGCCGGGGCAGTCCAGGCCGGTGAGCAGGCGGAAGGTGCAGAAGGTGACGCCGCCCTGGAAGGGGTCGTGGGTGTAGACATAGGCGGTGAAGGCGACGAGCCCCGCCACGAGCGCCCAGGCCAGGACGCGCGCGGCGGGGGCGATTTTCCGCGGGGGGTGCTTAGTAGAGGCCGTTGTAGAAGCCCTCCATGAAGCCGCCGAGGAAGCCGCTCACCATGACGACGATGCCCAGGACCACGGAGACGCCGAGTATGACGGCGGTGGCGATCCACATGTTCTTGGCGGTCCTGCTCTTCTGCTCGGCCAGGGCGTAATTGTGCGCCTGGATGGCGGAGCGGACCTGGGTGCTGGAGACGATGCCGATGATGCCGGTGACAAGCGAGGCGATGCTCAGGCAGCTAAAGCAGCAGACGAAGACGGAGAGGACGGTGAGGACGATGTTGACGGTCAGGTAGTCGGGCGGGTTGGTGGAAGTGACCTCGCCGGAGACCGGCTGGCTGTCGGACACCGGCTGGGCGTCGGACGCCGGCTGGCTGCCGGACGCCGGCTGGCTGCCGGACACCGGCTGCTGCCAGGGGTCGGGGTTGGCGGCGGCGGGGGCTTCCTTCCAGCCGTCGGAGGCGGCTTCGGGGGCGGGGTTCACGGGGTTCTGCTGCGGCTGCTGCTGGGCGCCGCAGGAGGGGCAGAAGGCGGCATGGTCGTCGATCTGCGCACCGCAATTGGGGCAAAACATGGATGGGTTCCTCCTTTTATGATGAATGTATTAGGACAGCGAAGCGAACATGGCGGCGATGACCGTGCCATAGAGGGCCACGAAGGCCAGAGCGATGAGCGCGGTGACGCCGAGTATGACGCCGGTGGCGATGGCCAGGTTCCGGGCGGCGCGGGACTTGCGGGCGGCCTCGTCGCTGCGGCCGAAGCGCAGGAGGTCGCGCGTCTGCGAGGAGAAGATCACGCCGATGATGCCGGTGACCACGGCGGGCAGGGAGCCGCAGCAGCAGACGGACAGCGCCAGGAGCACGATGTTTACGGTGAGGTAGTCCTTGACGGCAGAGGCGTCGGGGGTAGCCTCGACAGGCGGTGCGGTCTCCGCGGGCGGAGCGGCGGGGGTCAGCGCCTGGCCGCAGGCGGGGCAGACGGCGGCGCCGTCCTCGGCGCGGGCGCCGCAATGGGGACAGAACATGGCGAAAAGCCTCCTTTTCGGTTTAGCTGAGCCACTTGGTGAAGAAGGGCTCGTGGACATCCACGGCGCTGTGCGGGCAGAGCTCCTGGCAGCAGTAGCAGCGGATGCAGCGGGAAAGGTCGAAGGCGGGCGTGCCGCGGCGAAGTTCTATGGCCTTGGCCGGGCAGGCGCGGGCGCAGAGGCCGCAGCCGGCGCAAGTTTCGGCGTGGACGAAGGGGTGGGAGCGCACCAGGCGGGCAAAGCGCCTGTCGGTGAGGACGCCGCGGCGGGCGGTCTCGACCGGGGCCTTGCGGAAGTCCGGCACGGCCAGCTCCTCCACGCTCTGGCCCAGGACCAGGGGCACGGGCAGGCGGCCATTTTCGCGCGCCAGGCGCAGCGTGGGCACGTCCTCCACGGAAAGGCCGATGAGCGAGGCGCCGACGACGTCCGCGGCGTGGGGGTCGTCGGCGACGACGAGCGCGCCGATGGGGCGGGGGCTGCCGCTGGAGGGGCCCTTGCCCTCCATGCCGACGATGCCGTCCAGCACGCTCAGGGCGGGCCTGGCCCAGGCGGCCACGTCCAGCAGCAGGCGGCTGAAGTCCTCGATGTCGGGGAAGCGGGCGTGGCAGTCCACTTTGCGCAGGCCGGGGATGAGGCCGAAGAGGTTCTTCACCGCGCCGGTGTAGGCGGTGAGGCCGTGGGTCTTGATCTTGCCCACGGAGACGATGCAGTCGGCCTCGGCGGCGCAGCGCAGGACGTTGAGCATGTGCGTGCGCAGGGGCGCGGGCACCTCGACGTCCACGCTCTCGGTGGAGAAGTTCAGCTCCGCGCCGGCGCGGCGGGCGGCGCGCTCCATGCCCGTGCTCTCGTAGAGGCTGCGCAGCAGGCCGGGCGTGAAGGGACCGCCGGGGCTGTCGGCGATGGTGATCAGGCAGCCGCGCTCAAAGAGCAGGTGGGCCAGGGCCTCCACCACGGCAGGATGGGTGGTGGTGTGGCGGTCCGGCTCGCGGCGCATCAGCAGGTTGGGCTTGAGCAGCACCTTGGCGCCGGGGCGCAGGGCCGGGATGTCCAGCGTCTCCAGCGCCTCGCGCAGCAGGGCCTCGATGCGGGGCACGTCGTAGTCGCGGCAGGCGCGAAGGATTGCAGTGGCCATGGCGCGTCAGACCTCCAGCACGAAGCGGCGCACGGCTGCGGCCACGCCGTCCTCGTCGTTGTTTGCGGTGGTGACGTCGCAGCGCGCTTTGACGCTCTTCACCGCGTTGCCCATGGCCACGGACAGCCCGGCGATCTCCAGCATCGGCAGGTCGTTCTCGTTGTCGCCGATGGCCATGGTGCAGGACAGCGGGATGTCTAGGCGCTGACAGAGCGCGCGCAGCGCAGCGCCCTTGTGCACGCCACCCTCCATGATCTCGATGTTGTCCGACCAGGAGGAGTTGATCTCCACGCCCGGTATGTTTCCCGCCGCCTTGCGTATGCGGGCCATCTTCTCTTCGTCCGGGGAGAAGCAGACGACCTTCAGCGCGCCGTCGCCGACGTACTTGGGCATCTCGTCCCCGGAGAGGACCTGGCCCTCGTAGACGGCGTAGGCGTTGTTTGGCGCGCGCTTGCGCGGGGCGCTGCCGGTGCGGCTCTCCATCACGGAGCCGTCGTCGCAGTAGACGTTGTAGTAGCACTTCTCCTTCTCCAGGATCGCCACGGCGGCGCGCAGCTTTTCCTTGGGCAGGCACTCGCAGTAGACGCATTCGTAGGGGTCGGAGAGCACGGCCATGGCGCCGTTGGCGCAGATCAGGGGCTGGCCCTTGCGGATCTGCTCGGAATAGGCCATGGCGTTGCCGTGGCTGCGGCCGCTGGCCAGGACCACGTAGACGCCGCGGTCGATGGCCGCGCGCAGGGCGGCGAGGTTGCCTTCGGAGATGACCTTGTCGCTGCTGAGCAGCGTGCCGTCCAGGTCGATGGCGATGAGCCGAATGGCTTCGTGTTGCACTGTTTGCATGCGTGTGTATCCTCAAAACAAGCGTTTTTCTGCCGCCCGCGCAGGAAGCGGGCGAGGGTCCGTTTCCGCGGCGCGAAAAGGCCCTCCTCTATTTTAGCACAAATCCGCATTGTTTTGCCATGAAGAATTCAGGATCGTGTAAAGAAAAGCGATTTTGGGGAAAAATCAAACGCGGATCTCGGTCGAGCGGCGCACGCCCGGGTCGGTGAAGACGTCCGTCTCGTCCCGGCTCGTGGTGGAGAACTCGGAGATCACCGCGCCCTCCTCTCCGGCGGTGAACCAGTGCGGCGTGCCGGGAAGTATGGTGAACTGGTCGCCGGGGTTCAGCACGATCTCGCGCCGGGCGGTGAAGTAGTCCTTTCGCGCATTGGGCAGGCGGCTGGGAGCGGCGGTCGCGGTCGGGTCGGCGACGTAGAGGTAGCAGGTGCCGTAGCGGCAGCGGAAGGTCTCCTCCTTGCCCGGCTCGCCCGCCACCGGCGGGTGCATGTGCTCCGGGCAGGTCTGCCCGGGAAAGAGCGCCATCTCCTTGGCGCAGACGCGCGCGGTGTTGACGTAGACGAGCAGCTGCAGCCCAAAGACCGCAAGGTCGGACAGACCGAAGTCCGCCACCTCGATGCGCGCGGCCTCTTCCGCCGTCACGGCGATGTGCGCCTTCCGAAAGAGCGCGAGCGCCCCCGCCGAAGCGCGGCGGTATTCTTCCTGTGTGATCATGCCAGCATCCCCCTTTGTTTTTCTCTCTATATTATTCGTCCTTGGGAACGGACTTGTACTGCGCGCGCACGCCGGGCACGCAGTCCTGGGCGTCGGCGAGCAGCACCTGCACCTCCTCTTCCCGGGCGGCAAAAACCAGCAGATAGAACACGCCCGGCGACATCTCGCAGTAGATCTCCCCGTGGTAGAGATGGAAGTCCAGGTGGGCCTGCAGCTCCCGGGCGGCCGCGGCGCCCGGCGCGCGCAGCACGCAGAGGTAGAGCGTCTCCGCCCGGCGCAGCGCCCGGCGGGCGCAGAGGCGCAGGTCCTCGGCAAACCCCGCGACATCGCGGCGGACAGGCGGGTCGTTGGGCGGAAAGGCCATGCGAAAAACGCGCCCCCTTTCGCGGCTTTTCTACAGTATAACGCCTTTTTCCCCGCCTGTAAACGAAAAGCGCCGCGCAAAGGGAGAAATTCCCTTCGCGCGGCAAGCCGCGGCGGCGTTTTTAGAACTGCTCCTTTTCCATCTGCGCGGCGCGATGGCGGGCCAGCAGCTTCTGGATGCGCGTCATCGGGTTGAGCAGAGGCGAGATGGAGCGGTCGTGGTTGAGGGTGGCGATGATCAGGGCGATGTACTTGGACATATCCACCTCGATGAACCACTCCTGCTCCTTGACCTCGGGGCGGACGTAGTTGAGGTTGGTGGCGAGTATGTAGTCGAACAGGCCCTCGGCGTGCGCCTTCTTGAAGACCTCGATGCCGTTGGTGAACATGGCAAAGGTCGTGGCCATGAACACGCGGCCGCACTTGCGGCGCTTGAGCTCGTGGGCGATGTCGAGCATGGAGTCGCCGGTGGCCAGGATGTCGTCGGCGATGAGCACGTCCTTGCCCTCGACGGACTCGCCCATGTACTCGTGGGCGACGATGGGGTTGCGGCCGTTGATGATGATGGAGTAATCGCGCCTCTTGTAGAACAGGCCCATGTCCAGCCCCAGCATCGTGGCATAATAGATGTTGCGGTTGGCGGCGCCCTCGTCGGGGCTGATGCACATCATGTGGTCGCGGTCGATCTGCAGGTCGGGGATCTTGCGCAGCAGGGCCTTGAGCATCTGGTAGGTCGGCTGCACGTTCTCAAAACCGGAGTGCGGGATGGCGTTCTGCACGCGCGGGTCGTGGGCATCGAATGTGATGATGTTGTCGATGCCAAGGTAGGTCATCTCCTGCAAAGCCATGGCGCAGTCCAGGGATTCGCGGGTGGTGCGGCGGTGCTGCCGCCCCTCGTAGAGATAGGGCATGATGACGGAAACGCGCTTGGCCTTGCGCCCCTCGGCGGCGATGATGCGCTTGAGATCCTGGAAGTAGTCGTCCGGCGACATGGGCACTTCCATGTCGTACATGCGGTAGGTATTGGAGTAGTTCGTCACGTCGCAGAGTATGTAGAGATCATAGCCGCGCACGCTCTGGCGCAGCACAGCCTTGCCCTCGCCGGAAGAAAAGCGCGGGCAGTCCGCGTCCAACAGGAAACTTTCGCGCTGGTACCCCGGGTAGGTCAGCAGCACCTGATCCGCGTTCTCCGGCTCCTTCTCCCAGCGCACCAGGTATTCGTTGACCTTTTCCCCCAGCGTCTTGCAGCCGTCCATGGCGATCAGGCCGAGCGGCCCGACCGGCTGCGGGTCCGCGCCAAGACGGGATGAATGTTCCAACATGAGACAACAACCTCCCTGCTATGATATTTTCAGTATACCATGAACCGCGCCCAATGGTAAGAAAATTTTTGCGCATTCTCGCGTTTTTCCCCGATTCTTTACAATTTTCCGGTAAAATACCTGGTATAAAGGAGGTTGCCCCCATGTGCCTGCGCCCCGACTATTTCTTCGATCGCCTCTCGTCCGTGCCGCTTTCCGCCCTTTCCGGCGCCCGCCTGCTCCTTCTTGACGCCGACAACACGCTCTCCCCCTGGCGCTCGCCCGCCCCCGACCCCGACGCGGCCGCCTGGGTCGCCGCGGCCAAGGCCCGGGGCTTCGCCCTTTGCATCGCCTCCAACTCCGACCCCGCGCGCCTTGCCCCCCTGGCCGAGGCCCTCGGCATCCCCTTCCTCCCCCGCGCCGGCAAGCCCCTGCCCTTCGCCCTGCGCCGCTTCCTGCGCGCGCAGGGACTGCGCCCCCGCGACTGCGCGCTCCTGGGCGACCAGCTCCTGACCGACGTCCTCGCCGCGCGCCTTGCCGGCCTGCGCGCCGTGCTGCTCCGCCCCTTGGACCCCTCGCGCGAGTTCGTGGGCACGCGCCTGAACCGCCTGCTCGAGCGCTTCCTGCTTCGCCTTCTGCGCCTGCGCTGAGGCTTTTTGCAAAAATTAACCCGGCTTCGCCCTATTCAAACGGGAAAAACTGTGGTAAAATGAATCGGATAAGTAAACACTCGGATTGCTGCATTGGAGGTTTTTTGCATGATTACTGCTGGCGATTTCCGCAAGGGCGTGACCATCGAGCTGGACGGCGCCGTCTACAACATCGTGGACTTTCAGCACGTCAAGCCCGGCAAGGGCGCGGCCTTCGTGCGCACCCGCATCAAGAACGTCATGACCGGCGCGGTGCTGGAGCGCACCTTCAACCCCACCGATAAGGTCCCGCGCGCCACCATCGAGACCAAGGAGATGACCTATCTCTACACCGACGGCGACTTCTACTACTTCATGGACGTGGACACCTACGAGCAGATCCCGCTCGGCCAGGACATCGTCGAGGACGCGATGCACTACGTCAAGGAGAACACCAACGTCACCGTCCGCTTCTACAAGGGCACGGCCTTCTCCGTGGAGCCGCCGAACTTCGTCGTGCTCGAGGTGACCGACACCGAGCCCGGCGTCCGCGGCGACACCGCCACCAACGTCACCAAGCCCGCGACGCTGGAGACCGGCTACACCCTCAACGTGCCGATCTTCATCAACCAGGGCGAGAAGATCCGCATCGACACCCGCACCGGCGAGTACATGGAGCGCGCCTAAAACGCCACCGCGAAGGACCCCGGCGCATCTGCAAAGGAGGTTTCAGACAGCATGAGCGAGATTTCCAAGAAGGTTGCCTATATCAAGGGCATGGCCGAGGGCATGGAGCTCAAGGCGGACTCCGCCAAGGACAAGCTCCTCCTCCAGATGCTCGAAGCCCTCGACCTCATCGCCGAGGAGCTGGACACCCTCCGCGACCACCAGGAGGAGACCGACCGCTACATCGACGAGCTCGACTCCGACCTTGGCGACCTGGAAGAGACCGTCTTTGGCGAGGACGAAGACGAGGACGAGGACGGCTGCTCCTGCGGCTGCCACGAGGACGAAGAGGACGAGGAGGACGACGACGTCCCCGAGGACTCCCTCGACTTCATCGAGTACGAGTGCCCGCACTGCGGCGCCTCCGTCTACTACGACCAGAACGCCTTCGACTTGAGCGAAGCCCATCCCTGCCCCTCCTGCGGCAAGGAGCTCTTCCCCGAGTCCCCGGACGAGGACTAAAACCCCAAGGCCCCGTGCAAACGCGCACGGGGCCTATTTTTTGCGCCGTCCTTCTTTTCTTTGGGGATGTTTGAAGGGGCCGCAGCCCCTTCATGTTCCATCCGCAGCGGCGGCGTGTACCTTCCGAAGGGTCCGTTTTACGGACCTGGAGGACCGTGCAAGCCGAAGGCTTGTCAGGTCCGAAACCCCGGCCCGCTTTAGCGGCACGGGGCGAAGGCGGAGGAGTGGTTCCGTAGGAACCACTTCCGGTATCGCGGGCGTTGTGCGCGCAGCGCGCGGCGCCCGCGATGTCCCCGCCCAAAGGCAGGATTGCCTTTGGGCGATATGCCAAAAAGAACGCCGCCCGCGGGGGTGAACCCTGCGGGCGGCGTCTGGTTTTACAGCCGAGATCCCGGGTCAGTCAGGATGTGTGGATGCCTGACTTACTTGGCGAGGTAGCTCGTGGAGACGTAGTAGCCGTTGGAGAGCTTAGCCCAGTTGCCGGAGAAGCCGACGACCTGGACAGCCGTGCCGCGGGACAGGGTGCCGGCCTTCGCGTAGGAGGTGCCGGGGCCCTTGCGGACGTTCAGCGTGCGGGCGGTGACGTACATGGTCTGCGCCTCGCCGTTGTCCACGACCTTAGCCAGGTACTGCGCGGAGACGTAGCCGCCGTTCTCCAGCT
>CALWKN010000147.1 GCA_944381265.1 uncultured Clostridia bacterium | reverse complement strand
CTGTGCCGCTATGACGAGGTGGAAAAGCACCTGCTCGGCCGCAGGAACCTCTATTTGGACACCGCCATGACCGCGGCCTACCTCATGGACGAGGCGCAGTACGCGCGCATACTGCGCGGCCACGGATTGGAGCGCGTGCTCTTTGCCTCGGACTGCCCCTGGTCCACGCCGCTGCGCGAACTGCCCCTGCTGGAGCGGGCCGGCCTTTCGCCGCAGGAGCGGGAGCAGGTGCTGTGGAAGAACGCCCTGGCGCTGCTGGAGAGGCGCTAGCGCGGGGGCTAGGGCGTCTCGCCGCGCAGCCAGGACAGGGCGCGCGCGGCGCCGTCCGCGCCGAAGGTTTTAAGAAGCGCGCCCGGCGGCGCGACGGCGAAGCGGTTCTGCGCAAAATACTGGCGCAGGGCGGCAAAGAAGGCCTCGTCGCCAAGAAGGCCGCGCACGTCGTGCAGCATGGCCGCGCCCCGGCGGTAGACCACCGCGTCGTAGACCTCCTCGCTGGCAAAGCGCGCAAGCGGCTGGGCCACGCCCACGCCCTGCAGGGCCGGGATCTCCAGCGCCGGGGCAAGGCGCGCTGCGCACAGGGCGTCAAAGGCCGCCTCGCCGTGCGCCGCCTCGACGTAGAGCAGGGCGGAGTACTCCGCCAGCGCCTCGTCCTGCCAGGGGTAGAGCACCTGGTCGCTGCCCACGGCCGCGTACCACCACTGGTGCGCGGCTTCGTGCGCCACCGCGTATTCCAGCGCGCCGCCTGCCTGCTCGTACAGCTCGGCGCCGACGAGGGCTAGGGCCGGGTACTCCATGCCCCCGGCGCACAGATCCGCGGCGCAGACGGTGAAGTCCGGGAAGGGGTAGTCGCCAAAGAGGGCGGCGTAAATGTCCAGCGCGCGGCAGGCGTAAGCCAGCGCCCGCTCCGCGCTCTCCTGCGTGAAGGCGAAGGAACGCACCGTCGCCCCGGCCGCTTCCCCCTGGGCCACGCAGTAGTCCGCGCTGAGCGTCAGCGCAAAGTCGCGCAAATTCCGGCCGGAGAAACGCCACACGCCGTCCTGGACGCTCTGCAGCCCCGGCCCGGCGGCGACAAGGCGCGTCGGCGCGCGCAGCGTCACCTCCCAGTCGGCGGTGCTTGTCACGAACGGGTCGCCGATGGGGCCGTAGGCATCGTGGCGGAAGCGCTCGCCGTCGTGCGGGCAGAGCAGGGCAAAGAGGTTGCATAAGCGCGCCTGCCGTGCGGAGACGCCGGTGCGCAGGCGGTTTTCCCCGAGCTGCACCTCGTAGGCAAGGGAAATCTCCACCCCGCCCTGCGGCCGCAGCGAAAAGGGCAGGTGCAGGCGCAAAATCGTCCTTGCCTCGTCCGCCCACTCCCAGGAGGCCTTACGCCCGTTTACAAAGGCGGCGCGCACGCGCGTCTCCCCGGGGGAAAAGCCGGAAGGGTAGGCGGCGGAAAAGCGCTCCTTGGACACGGGCGCGCCCTCCTGCGCCGAAAAGGCGTTGCCGCACAGGCGAAAGTCCAGCGCGGTAAGCGCAGCGCCGGTGCGGTTGGTCAGCAGTGTCGTCTGCTGCACGCAGAGCGTGCGCCTTTCCTCGTCCCAGTCCGCCTCGATCACATGGCGGTCCGGGCGGGCGGCGGCGTAGAGCAGCAGCGCCGTGAGCAGGAGCAGCAGCGCCGCGCTCAGCAGCGGGCCCTTGTGCCGCCGGAAAAAGGCCAGTGCGCGCATGGAGAGTCCCCCCTTTGTTTCTGTACTGGCCCATGGATATGTGATCTACAGGATAAAATATGCGAGTTTCGTAGGAGAGAAGAGTCCCATGCCCATGTGTTCGTTTGCCGATGGCTTTTCCATGTTCGACGTGACCCCGGTGGAGAACCTCTTCATCGAGGAGTACATGCTCCGCGCGTCGGGCGACTTTGTCAAGGTCTACATCTACGGACTGCGCCTGTGCTACCACCCGGTGGAGGGGGCGACGGTGCCCACCATCGCCCGCGCCCTGGGGATGGAGGAAAAGACCGTGCTGGAGGCCTTCATCTACTGGGAGCGGGTGGGCGTGCTGCGCCGCGTGGCGGACAATCCCCCCGCCTACAGCTTCTTCAACCTCAAGCAGGCCATGCTCAATCGCAAGCCGGAGGGCGACATCCCCAAGGCCGACCGCGACTTCAACATCGCCTTGCAGGACCTGTTCGGCACGCGCCTTTTGCAGGCGCAGGACTATGAGCGCGTCTACAAGATCATCGAGGAGCTGGGCATGGCGCCGGAGGTGGTGCTGCTGCTGGTCAAGCACTGCATCGAGTGCAGCGGCCGCGGCACGGCGGTGACCTTCGCCTCCATCGAGAAGGAGGCCACCCGCTGGGCCAAGGTCGGCGCGCTCAACCTGCGCGCCGCCGAGGACCACCTGCGCACGCTCTCCGCCTCCTACGAAGGGGCGCGCAACGTGCTGCGGCAGCTGGGCATGCGCCGCGCCCCCACCGTGGCGGAAGAGGCGCTCTTTTCCAAGTGGACGCGCGACTGGGGCCTGCCCCTGGACGTGATCCTGTCCAGCTGCGCCGAGACCACGCGCATCGCCCAGCCCAACTTCGCCTACCTCAACAAGGTGCTGGAGAACCTGCGCAAAAAGAACATCACCTCGCAGCAGGAGCTGGAGAGCGCCCGCCAGGCGCGGGAGGAGGCCATGCGCCCGGTGCGCGAGGTGCTGGACGCCCTGGGCGCAAAGGGCGTCTCCCCCACGGAGGACCTGGCCGCGCTCTACGCCTCCTGGCTGCAGATGGGCTTTTCCCACGAGGCGGTGCTGCGCGCCGCGCGCACAGCCCTGCGCGCCGGCAAGAGCCGCTTTGAGGACGTTTCGCAGCAGCTGAGCGAGTGGAAGAAGCGCGGCTTGCTCGCGCCGCAGGACATCGACGCCTTCCTCGCCCGCGACCGGGCGGAAAAGCGGCTGCTGCGCGCGGTGTTCGAGGCGGCGGGCATCGGGCGCGAGCCGGCGGCGGAGGACAAGCGCCTGGCCGGGCAGTGGCGCGAGAAGGGCTATGCGGAACCCGTGGTGCTGGTGGCGGCGGAGAGCGCCCGCAATGCCAAGGACCCGATGCGCTACATCGACCATGTGCTGGAGACTTGGAGCAGCCGCGGCATCCGCACGGCCGAGGCCGCCCGCGCCGAGCGGGAAAAGTGGGCCGCGGAAAAGAAAAACGCCGCCGCAGCGCCCCAGCAGGCCCCGGCGCCGCAGGGCATGGGCCGCCCTTCCAAGGAAGTGGGCGCGCACCGCTTTGCCCAGAGGACCTATACGGACGAGGAACTGGACGCCTTGCTGTTCTCGGATGAGGACGATTTGAACCCGTAAGAGGAGGGAAAGGGATGGACATCGTCTCGCGCAAGGAGGCGCTGCGGGAGATCCTGGCGGAAAAGCGCGCGCAGAAGGAGCGGGCGGAGCGCGAGGCCGACCGCGTGCGGGAGCGCATCGCTAAGGACGTGCCGGTGTACGCGGACCTAAGCGGCGCGATCTCCGGCATACTCCTGGAGACGAACCGGCGCGCCCTGGCGGATCCGGCGCGCGCCCGGGACATCGCCGCCGAGGGCCGCGCGCGCGTGCTGGCGCTGCAGAAGGAGGCCGAGGGCGCGCTGCGGGCCGCGGGCCATACCGTGGAAGAGCTAAAGCCCAAATACGCCTGCCCCGTCTGTAAGGACACCGGCTTTGTCGGCTCGCCCGTGCACGAATACTGTTCCTGCGTCAAGGTGGCGCTGATGAGGCGGCTCTACGAGGCGGCGGGCATCGGTGAGGAGACGTTCGAGCATTTCGACGCGAATGTGTTCTCCGATGAGGTGGACGAAAAGATCGGCAAATCGCAGCGCCAGATCATGGAGGAGCACCGCCTCTACTGCGAGCGCTATGCCGACAACCTGCCCGACGTGCAAAGGCGCAATCTGCTCCTCGTCGGGCGCACGGGCCTGGGAAAGACCTTTTTGCTCAACTGCATCTCCGCCCGCCTGCTGGAGCGCGGCAAGGCCGTGCTTCGTTTGACCGCCTACCGGATGCTGGACACCATGCGCCGCTATCACATGGGAACGGACGACGGCGGCATGGAGATGATGACGAATGCCGAGGTGCTGGCCATAGACGATCTTGGCACGGAGCCGATGCTGGAAAACATCACCGTCGAGTATCTCTTTACGCTGCTCAACGAGCGGCGGGCGAACCGCCTGCCCACGCTGGTCGCGACCAACCTCACCCCGCGCGAACTGCAGAGCCGCTACACCGAGCGCATCTTTTCCCGCCTGGTGGACCGCGGCGAGACGAAGGTGCTGCGCTTCTTCGGCCGGGACGTGCGCCTGCACGACGAGACGCGCGGCCGGGCATAGGCGCGGCCCTTTCCCCATATCCATCTTTCGGGAAGGAGGATGGATATGGGGCTTTCAATATCCTGGGAGGTCGTGCTGTTCTTCGCGCTGGGCATGGCGCTGCTCTACGGCGTGGGCTGGCTGCTGCTCGTGCCCTTTAAGAAGGGGCTGTATTTCCTGTTCAATTCCCTGGTCGGCGGCCTGCTGCTGTGGCTCTGCTCGCTGCTTGGCGGGCAGTTCGGGCTGATCGCGGTGGTCAACCCCTTTTCCGCGATACTCACCGGGTTCCTCGGCATACCCGGCGTGGCGCTGACGCTGCTGATACAGAACCTGCTTTGACGACAAGGAGGGAACCCCATGGAAGCGATCCGCCCGCCGCGGGAGGAGGAGCGCGCGGCCTTCTGCGCGCTCGCCGCGGAATACCTGCCGGACATCGCCCCGGCGCGCGCCTGGGACATGCCCCTGCGCCTGGGGTTGTTTTTGGAGGGGCGCCTGATCGGCTTGGCCTTTGGCCAGGCGCGCTCTGCGCGGGAATTCTGCCTGCAGGGCATCGCCGTCGCCCACCCCTACAACGCCCAGGGCCGAGGCCGGCGCCTGCTGCGCGCGCTGGAAGACGAGGCACGGCGGCGCGGCTTTGCGGCGCTGTCCGTCGGCTCGGCCGGCGGGTACGTCGAGCGCTTCTATCAGAAAAACGGCTACCGGGCGGTGGAGCTGAAGATCCGAACGCCCCGGGGCACGGTCGTTTTGCCGGTTCTCGACTATGCGGCCATGGACAAGGCCGCCCTGACCGCGCAGCACGGCGGCACGGACAGCTTCTTCGTCTTTTATAAAGCCCTCGGCGACGAATCTTAACGCAGAAAATCGGCGTCTCTGTCTTTACACCTGACGCGACATGGTGTATACTCTCGCAGGAGAACGAAAAAAGCGGGAGGGGTTTCCCATGGAGAAGCAGGAGAAAAAGACGGTTTGGCAGTGGCTCCGCTGGGCGGGGCATCGCTATTTCATACAGGCCATGTCCTCGATGGCGCTGGGGCTGTTCGCGTCGCTAATCATCGGGCTGATCCTGTCGCAGCTGGCGCAGGTGTCATTTTTGAGCTGGCTGCAGCCCTACGCGGACATGGTGGCCTCGTCTTCGCCCGTGGTGGGCTCGGCCATAGGCGTTGCGGTGGCCTCGGGCCTGAAGGCAAAGCCCCTTGTGGTGTTCACCTCCGCCGTGACCGGGGCCATCGGCTATGACCTGGGCGGGCCGGTGGGCGCGTTCCTGGCGGCGGTGGTGGGCGCGGAGCTGGGGAACCTGGTGGCCGGGCGCACGCCGGTGGACATCGTGCTGGTGCCCATCGTCACCATCGTCTGCGGCGGCCTGACGGGCACGTTCGTCGGCCCGCCCATCTCGGCGCTGATGACGGGCCTGGGCGCGCTGATCAACAGCGCCACGACGCTGGCGCCCGTGCCCATGGGCATCGCGGTTGCTACGATCATGGGCCTGTGCCTTACCGCGCCCATATCCAGCGCGGCCATCGCCATATCGCTGGGGCTGGAGGGCCTGGCCGCGGGCGCGGCGGCGGTGGGCTGCGCAGCGCAGATGGTGGGCTTTGCCGTGGCCTCCTACCGGGAGAACGGCATCGGCGGCCTGGTGGCGCAGGGCATCGGCACCTCGATGCTGCAGTTCGGCAACATCTGCCGCCGCCCGCAGATCCTGATCGCGCCGACGCTGGCCGGGGCGATACTGGGCCCGGTGTCCACCGCGGTCTTTGGCATGGTCAACAACGCCATGGGCGCCGGCATGGGCACCAGCGGCCTGGTCGGGCAGTTCGGGGCCTACAGCGCCATGACGGCGGCGGGCTTTTCCCCCGCCTACACGCTGTTTCTCATCGTGCTGATGCACGTGCTGCTCCCGGCGGCGCTCTCCCTGCTCTTCAGCGAGATCCTGCGCAAGATCGGCTGGGTGCGCCTGGGCGACCAGAAACTGGAACTCTAATACAAGGCATTTTTCCGGCCGCGGGTGCAACAAAACCCGCGGCTCTTTCGTCGCATACATATAGAGAAAACTCGCTGGAAACGGAGGAATTGCCATATGCCCGCGCACGGCAAAAAGCCCAATGGAAAAAAGACGGTGTGGACGATACTGGCGGTCGTCTCGGTGGTGATCCTGGTCGTATGCGGCGTGAGCATCGCCCGCCAGGTGCTGGACATGCAGCGCCAGAGCGCCGTGAACTCCGAGATGTCGCAGCTGGCGCGGCCCTCCGCCGACCCCAGCGCCACGCCCGCGCCGGAAAATACGCCCGCGCCCGCCACCGACGGCGCGCAGAGCCCGAGCGCCTCGCCCACCGCTTCGCCCGTGGCCCAGGAGATCGACTTTGCCGCCCTGCAGGCGGAAAACCCGGACATCGTGGCCTGGATCACGCTCGACGGCACGGTGATCGACTATCCGATACTCTGCCGCCAGGGCGACGACGCCTATTACCACACCCGCAACGTCAAGGGCGAGAATTCCGCCGCCGGGTCCATATACATACAGTCCAGCTATAACAAGACGGACTTTTCCGACTTCCACACCGTGATCTACGGCCACAATATGCGGAACGGCAGCATGTTCGCCGCGCTGCACAAGTTCGAGGACGAGTCGTTCTTCGACGCGCACGACACCATCGTCATCTACACGCCGACGCAGAAGCTGACCTACACGATCTTTGCCGCCTACGCCCGGGACGACGCGCACCTGATGCGCAAGTTCGACTACAGCACCGCCGAGGGCCGCCAGGCCTTCCTCGACGAGATCAAGACGCACAAGGGCAGCTTCCGCGACGTGGACCTGAATACCGACAGCCACATCATCACGCTTTCGACCTGCATCGGCAGCGCGGACGACCAGCGCTACATCCTCCAGGCCGTGCAGACCGCCGCCGAGCCCGTGGCTTAAGCGCCAAAGCACAACGCCTTCCGAAGAACGCGGTTTTTCGGAAGGCGTTTTTTCGCGGGCGTTCAGCGCAGGCCCATGGCGCCGATCATCGTGGTCATGATGAGTATGGACAAGAGGATCGAGGCGCTGCCGGTGAAGGAGGAGAGGGCCGTGTCGCCGCCGAGCTTCTCGGTAAAGGCCGGAGACATGGCCGAGCAGGGCGCAAAGGCCACGATGGCAAGCACCTGCCGCACCTCCAGAGAGAAGGGCAGTACGAAGTAGAACAGCGCCGAGAAGACCGCCGCCATCGCATAGCGCGAAACAAGGATCGTCAGCGCCCGGCGCAGGAAGGCGCGGTCCGGGTTGAACTCGAACATCGTGCCCACCATCAGCATGGCCATAAAGCCGTTGGCGTTGCCCACGGTGGTGGTGATGGGCTGCAGGAAGTCCGGTATGGCGATGCCGGCGATGGCGAGGAGCAGCATCAGCATATAGGTGCAAAAGGGCGTGGAGAAGAGCTTCTTCAGGCTCTCCTTCAGCGTCGGGTGCGCGTCCCCGCCGGAAAAGCGGGAAGTCAGGGCGTAGCTGCCGCCGGTGCACATGATGGCGTTGCCCGCGTCGAACAGGCAGGTCACCACCACGCCCAGCGCGCCCAGGAACCCCTGGATGTAGGGCATGGTGAAGGAGCCGATGTTGTAGCCCGGGAAGTTGAGCGGGTAGAGTATGCGCTCGCCGCGCCCGCCGCGCAGGGCGAGCAGCGCGCCAAGCCCCCACATCACAAGGTTGCACAGCAGACCCAGCACCGTGACATAGAGCAGAGAAATGTCAAAGTCAAAGGAGGCGAAGTTCGTGATCACCGCCGCGGGCGTGGTGATGTTGAGCACGATCTTCATGATCAGCTTGTAGTCGTTTGGACCGAAAAAGTGCAGTTTTTTGAGCGCGTACCCCAGCGCGATGACGAAGACGTAGGCCGAAGCCTTGAGCAGTACCTGTCCCATGAGCGTGTTCCCCCTGCGGTTTTTGTTTTTTGCAACCCACAGTATAGCACGTTTTTGCGCGGTTGTACATTGTGCGCGGCGCAGGTTTCCTGTATACTGTTGACAGACAAAGCCATAAAGGGGGAAACAGGAACATGGGGATCCAATGCGGACTGGCCTCGGTTCTTTGCAGCCATGAGGACCTGATCGACTTTATCAACTATGTATTCGGCATGAACGGCGCGGACAGGGGCTTCTATCGCCTGCTGCCCAAGCTCTACAAGCCGGAGTACTGTCCGGAGGCCTTCAACTACGTCGTGACGGAGGACGGCCGCCTGCGCGCCGCGGTCGGCGCCTATCCGATCTACCTGCGCGTCATGGGCGAAACGCTCTGCGGCGTGGGCATCGGCAACGTCGCCGTGCATCCCTTCCACCGCCGCAAGGGCTACATGAAGGAAGCCATGAACCTTGCCATGGTCTCCGCCCGCGCCGTAGGCGCGGACTTCGCCGCCCTGGGCGGACAAAGGCAGCGCTACGCCTACTTCGGCTTTGCCCCGGGCGGGCTCTGCGGCGCCTTTTCTCTAAACGGCGCCAACCTTCGCCACGCCCTGCCCGGCGCGGGCACGGGCTTTGCCGCCCGCGACGTCCAGCCGGAGGATGCGCGCGCGCTGGACGCCATCCGCACCATGACCGAGCGCCAGCCCAGCCATCCGGTGCGCCCGGTGGAGCGCCTCTACGACACGCTCAAGACTTGGGAGAGCCGCGTCTGCCTGGTGGATGGCCCGGACGGCCGCGCCGCCGGCTACTTCCTCTACAGCGGCGACGGCGTGACGGAGATCGACTGCGCCGCCCCGGACCTGGCCGCGGGCGTATTGAGCGCCTGCTTCCATCACCTGGGGGAGAAGGAGCTGCGCCTGCTCGTGCCCTTCCACGCGCGGGCGATGTTCACACTGCTGTCCGAAGTGGCGGAGAGCTGCGCCCTTGTCACCAACGAAAGCTACAACGTGCTCTGCTACAAACGCGTGCTGCGCGTCTGCCTGCTGCTCAAGGCGCGGGACTTCCCCCTGGCGGACGGGTCGCTGACGTTTGCCATAGACGGGTATGACGCGCGGGAGTGCCTGCGCATCACCGTGGAGGGCGGACGCCCCCGCGTCGAAGCGGTCGGGGAAGAGGCGGGCGAATCGGCCCTCCCGCTCTCCCACGCCCAGGCCATGGAGCTCTTCTTCGCCCCCTGGTCCAGGCTGCGGCAGACGCTCCCCGCCTTTGCCGCCGGCTGGTTCCCGCTCTCGCTCTACGTCCCGGCGGTGGACAACGATTAGCTGTCAAAGTTTGGCCATAAAGATTTTACGCGCCCGCGGGGGACAGCGCCCCGGGCGGCGCGGTATACTAGAAAGCAAGAAGCAACGAGAAAGAGGGTTTGCGCATGCAGTGGCTGCAGAAATTCATGATGGGGCGCTACGGGGCGGACCAGCTCAACCTGGCGCTGATCGTATTGGCGCTGGTCCTGTCCGTCGTCTTTTCCTTTGTGCCTTTGGGGCTCATTGGCTCGCTCATCGCGCTGGTGCCGCTGGTGCTGGCGGTGCTGCGCCTGCTCTCGCGCAACCGCGTGCAGCGCGCCAAGGAGAACGCCGCCTTCCTCAAGCTCTGGAACCCGGTGCGCAACTGGTTCCAGTGGCTGTACCTGAGCCTCCGCTACTGCAAGAAGAACCGCTACTTCCTCTGCCCGCACTGCGGCCGCATCGCCTGCGTGCCCAGGAAGACGGGCCGCGTCACCATCACCTGCAAGGGCTGCAAGACGCGCTACGACCGCAAGGCGT